>NZ_JASCOM010000202.1:0-10770 GCF_029959925.1 Pseudomonas sp. PS02303 | reverse complement strand
GAGCCTGCTCGCGATGAGGCCATCAAATTCAGCATTAATGTTGAATGTTCGACCGCCATCGCGAGCAGGCTCGCTCCCACGAAGGCCAGCCCTCGCTTGAATGTCCGGCAACTTATCAAGGATCGACCATGTCCTTCCCCAACACCTGGTATTCCCAAACCTCGCTGCCCCGTGCGGCCAGGCCCGAATTGAACACCGACGAAACCTGCGACGTCTGCATCATCGGTGCCGGCATCGCCGGCCTCACCGCCGCCCTCGAACTGATCCGGCGCGGCAAGCGTGTGATCATCCTCGAAGCCCATCAGGTCGCGTGGGGAGCCTCCGGCCGCAATGGCGGCGTGGTCTCGCCGGGCTGGGCCGAAGGGTCTGGAGCGATCCGCAAAAAACTGGGACTGGAAAACGCCAGAACGCTGTTCCAGATGTCGGTTGAAGGGGTAGAGATTGTCCGCCGCAACATCGCCGAACTGGCCCTCACCGGCTGCAATCCGTCCGCCGGCACAATCCGGGTCAAGCGCTACGACGACAGCGCCAGCGTGAAAAACCACATCGACACAATGCGCCGCGACTTCGCTTACGAACTCAACTTCCTCGACACCGCCCAGGTCCGCGAACGGGCGCACACCCAACGTTATTTCCAGGGTGTGGAGGATCCGAACGCTCTGCATTTCCACCCGTTGAATTATTGCCTGGGCCTGGCCCTTGCCATTGAAGCGGCGGGCAGTCGCATTTTCGAACACTCCAAAATGCTCACCTGGCGTCGCGAAGGGGCCGACAAGATTGTCCAGACCGCTCACGGCAGCGTGCGCTGTCAGGACCTGGTGTTCTGCGCCGGCGGTTACGGCGGGCCGGAGCTGCAAAAGCTCAGCCGCGCCTACCTGCCGATTGCCACCTACGTGGTGCTGACCGAACACCTGGGCGATTCGATCAAAAGCGTTCTCGAGTCAGGCGCCGCGTTTTCCGATGACCGTCGCGCCTCGGACTATTACCGCATTGTCGAAGGCGATCGCCTGTTGTGGGGCGGACGTATCACGACCCGTCACGAACAGAATGAAAAAGCCCTGGCGGCCATGCTCAAGGCCGACATGGTGTCGGTGTATCCGCAACTGGCGCCGGTCAGGATCGAATTGGCCTGGTCCGGTCTGATGGGGTATTCCACCAACAAAATGCCCAACCTGGGATGGCTGGAACCAGGTGTCTGGGCGTGCACTTCATTTGGCGGTCATGGACTGAATACCGGTTCGATTGGCGGCAGGGTGATTGCTGAAGCGGTGTGCGGGGAAACTGCTCGGCATGAACTGTTCAAGCCGTACTTGCTGGACTGGAACGGTGGGCCGTTCGGGCGCGTTGCCGCCAATGCGATCTATCAATCGCTGAAGGTCATGGACTTCGTCCAGGAACGGTTTCGCGGTTGACCAACACAATCCTCGCTCCTGCCGGGGTCTGGTGAACGCTTTTGCTGTGGGCACAAAAAAACCGGCCGAAGCCGGTTTTTTCATTTCAACGATTTCAGAACTTGGCGTTCTGCAGATCATCGAGGTAACGCTCGGCATCCAGTGCCGCCATGCAACCGGCGCCGGCCGAGGTGATGGCCTGACGGTAAACGTGGTCAGCCACGTCACCGGCAGCGAAGATGCCTTCGACGCTGGTGGCCGTTGCGTTGCCGTCGCGGCCGCCCTGCACAACCATGTAGCCGTCTTTCAACGTCAGCTGGCCTTCGAACAGCGAAGTGTTCGGGGTGTGGCCGATGGCGATGAACACGCCGTCGACTTTCAGCTCGTCGAAGCTGCCGTCGTTGTTCTTCAGGCGGGCACCGGTGACGCCCATGTTGTCGCCCAGGACTTCGTCCAGGTTCGCGTTCAGCTTCAGGATGATCTTGCCTTCGGCAACGCGGGCATTGAGCTTGTCGATCAGGATCTTCTCGGCGCGGAAAGTTTCGCGACGGTGGACCAGGGTCACGGTGCTGGCGATGTTGGCCAGGTACAGCGCTTCTTCAACAGCGGTGTTGCCGCCGCCGACCACAGCCACTGGCTTGTTGCGGTAGAAGAAACCGTCGCAGGTTGCGCAGGCCGATACGCCTTTGCCCATGAACGCTTCTTCCGAAGGCAGGCCGAGGTAACGGGCGCTGGCGCCGGTGGCGATGATCAGGGCGTCGCAGGTGTAAGTCGCGCTGTCGCCGATCAGGGTGTACGGCTTGGCAGCGAAGTCCACGGCATTGATGTGATCGAAAACGATCTCGGTTTCAAAACGCTCGGCGTGCTCTTTCATGCGGTCCATCAGCGCCGGGCCGGTCAGGCCGTGGACGTCGCCCGGCCAGTTGTCGACTTCGGTGGTGGTGGTCAGTTGACCGCCGGCCTGCATGCCGGTGATCAGCAGTGGCTTGAGATTGGCACGGGCGGCATAGACCGCGGCACTGTAACCGGCAGGGCCGGAACCGAGAATAATCACTCGCGAATGACGGACTTCAGACATGACCTGCTCCTGTTGACCGGCCCGGAACACCTGGCGCGGAACGCCGGGTTGCCGGCGGGAATAAAAAAGGACCGTTGAAAGCCTTGGGGAAGGCTCGGGTTCGACAGTCCTGTAAAAAGAATGGGTGCAGCGTATCGAGGGGGCGAAGATTAAGGAAATACGGTTTAACAATCCAGCTCATAGGCGGTCTCTATCCGGTCACGATGGATTTATAGGCGCCTTTGTTACAGTTAATGTCGATGTCGCTGCCGCGCTTTCGCCTGTCAGGCAAAGCCGGTAAGGTCGGCGCGTTTACCCTTTGCTCGGAGCACGTTATGCCCGCCCCCGTTCTGTCCGGCCCGCAATACCTGCGCGAAGGTCTCAAATTGGTCTTGAGTCCCAGCCTGCGTTTGTTCGTATTGTTGCCCTTGGTGATCAACCTCGTGCTGTTCGTCGGATTGATCTACCTGGCCAGCCATCAATTCAGCCTGTGGGTCGATACGCTGATGCCGTCCCTGCCCGACTGGCTGAGTTTTCTCAGTTACGTCCTCTGGCCGATTTTTGTCGTGCTGGTGGTTCTGATGGTGTTTTTCACCTTCACCATGCTCGCCAACGTCATCGCCGCGCCGTTCAACGGCTTCCTGGCGGAGAAGGTCGAAGTGGTGGTGCGTGGCACCGATGACTTCCCGGCGTTCAGTTGGGGTGAACTGGTCGCCATGATCCCGCGCACTCTGTCCCGGGAAATGCGCAAACTCGGCTACTTCCTGCCGCGGGCAATCGGGTTGTTCATTCTCTCGTTCATCCCCGTGGTCAACATCATCGCCGCGCCGCTGTGGCTGCTGTTCGGGGTGTGGATGATGGCGATCCAGTACATCGACTACCCGGCGGACAACCACAAACTGGGCTGGAACGAAATGCTCGCCTGGCTGCGCGAGAAGCGCTGGCAGAGCATGAGTTTTGGCGGGATCGTGTACCTGGTGTTGCTGATTCCGGTGGTCAACATCCTGATGATGCCGGCGGCTGTGGCCGGTGCGACGCTGTTCTGGGTGCGTGAGCGCGGCGCAGAGAATCTGGTGACCCAACGCTGACACCGTCACAAATCCATCATCGAAACGCCACAATGACGACATGCCCCCAGCCGACACTGGGGTCATGACGACAGCTCTGCATATCACCCTCATCACCGAAACCTTCCCACCGGAAATCAACGGCGTGGCCAATACCCTCGGCCGCTTGTGCGATGGCTTGCGCGCGCGCGGGCATCAGGTCGAACTGGTGCGGCCGCGTCAGGGCTGCGATCTTCTGGCGGCCAGCAGCGATGAGTTGCTGCTGTGTCGCGGCTGGCCATTGCCGGGCTATCCGGGCTTGCAATGGGGTCAGTCGTCGATGCACAAGCTGCTGCGGCGCTGGAAACGTCATCGTCCGGACGTGCTCTACATCGCCACGGAAGGGCCGCTGGGATTGTCGGCGTTGCGAGCGGCGCGGCGTTTGGGGATTTCAGTGGTCAGCGGCTTTCACACCAATTTCCAGCAGTACTCCAATCAATACGGGCTCGGCTTGCTGTCGCGCTTGCTGACCCATTACCTGCGCTGGTTTCACAACCGTTCGACGTTGACTCTGGTGCCCAGCATCAGCCAGCGACTGGAACTGGAACGGCGTCATTTCGAACGTCTGGCGTTGTTGTCCCGAGGGGTCGACAGCCAATTGTTTCATCCGGTCAAACGCCTGCAATCTTTACGCGAACAGTGGGGACTCGCCGAGAAAGACATCGCGGTCATCCACGTCGGACGCCTGGCGCAGGAGAAAAACCTCGGCTTGCTCAAGCGCTGTTTTGACGGCCTGAAGGCCACTTATCCACAGCGCAAACTGAAATTGATCGTGGTCGGCGACGGGCCACAGCGAGGTTTTTTGGAGAAGGAGCTGCCTGACGCGATTTTCTGCGGCTCACAACGAGGCGAAGCGTTGGCCAGTCACTATGCGTCAGCGGACGTATTTCTGTTTCCGAGCCTGACCGAAACCTTCGGCAATGTGGTGCTTGAAGCGCTGGCCTCGGGATTGGGCGTGGTGGCCTACGATCAGGCGGCTGCGGCTCAACACATTCGCCATGGCTACAACGGCGTGTTGGCGATGCCGGGGGACGAAGAGGCGTTCTGCGATGCTGCGACGTGGTTGCTGGAGGAGCGCGAAACCTTGCGTTGCGTGCGGCTCAATGCGCGCCAGCATGCGAGTCGTCAGGGCTGGGCGGCGATTATCGAGCAGTTCGAGGGGCAGTTGCGGGGGGCTTGTGTGGGGGAGTTGGCGGTGCCTGAGGCACAGACCTTATCCTGACCGGTGGGTGACATTGAATCCGTCTTCGCAAGCGGGCTCGCTCCCACAAAGGTTCTGCGTCATGCACAAAACCTGTGGGAGCGAGCCGCTCGCGAAGAGGCCCTTCCAGTCGCTGCTTAAACCAGGGTCATCAACGCCTCACGGCTGAACGGCAGGATGTCTTCCTCACGACCATCACGCACTTTCTGCGCCCAGTCCGGGTCGACCAGCAGCGCACGCCCTACCGCTACCAGATCGAACTCGTCGTTGTTCAAGCGCTCCAGCAGTTTTTCCAGGCTGGCCGGCTGCGCGATCTTGTCAGTGTTGACCATGAACTGCAGGAACTCGCCATCCAGGCCAACGCTGCCCACTGTGATGGTCGGCTTGCCTGTGAGCTTGCGGGTCCAGCCGGCCAGGTTCAGCTCGGAACCGTCGAACTCCGGCTCCCAGAACCGACGCGTCGAGCAGTGGAAAATGTCCACGCCGGCGTCGGACAGCGGCTTGAGGAATTCCCCCAGCGCCTCCGGTGTTTGCACCAGGCGCGCGGTGTAATCCTGCTGCTTCCACTGCGAGAAACGGAAGATGATCGGGAAGCCTTCGCCGACGGCTGCACGCACAGCCTGAATCAATTCGATGGCAAAACGCGAACGGTTGGCCAGGCTGCCGCCGTATTCGTCGGTGCGCTGGTTGCTGCCTTCCCAGAAAAACTGGTCCACGAGGTAACCGTGGGCGCCGTGGATTTCCACGCCGTCCATGCCAATGCTTTGGGCGTCTTTAGCGGCTTGGGCGAACGCGGCGATCACGTCCTGGATATCTTGTTTAGTCATGCCGTGAACCACGACCTGACCGTCCTTCAATTTCTCCGACGGACCGTAACCCGGCACGCTGGCATCCGGCTCGGTGCCGATGCGGCGCACGCTGCCCACATGCCATAACTGCGGAACGATCTTGCCGCCCTCGGCGTGGACTGCGTCGACCACTTTCTTCCAGCCGGCCAGCGCGGCCTCACCGTAGAAATGCGGCACGTTCGGGTAGCCGTTGGAGGCCTTGTGCCCGACGGTGGTGCCTTCGGTGATGATCAGGCCGACGCCGGCAGCGGCGCGACGACGGTAGTACTCGATCACTTTGGAATTGGGTACGCCGCCCGGGGAGAAGGAGCGGGTCATCGGTGCCATGACGACGCGGGTCGGCAGTTCGAGGCTGCCGAGGTGGAACGGTTTGAACAGGGCTTTGACGGGCATGGGACGCTCCACGGGGCAAATGACTTTATGACGGCGATAATATGGAGAGTCGCAAACCTTGAACAGCACTATTGATTTGGGTGATTAAGATCCAAAAGCAAAAGATCGCAGCCTCCGACAGCTCCTACAGGGGAAGGTGAACACCCGTAAGGCTGCCGAAGACTGCGATCTTTTGATGTTTCTTTATTTAGCTCAGCGCTTTTTCAATCGCATGGATGACCGTCGGATCATCCGGCGCAGTGCGCGGCGAGAACCGCGCCAGCACTCGGCCGTCCTTGCCCAGCAGGAATTTTTCGAAGTTCCAGGTGATGTCCCCCGGAAACTCCGCACCCTCGCCCGCGAGCAAACGGTACAGCTGATGACGATCATGACCGTTGACTTCCAGCTTGCTGGACAAAGGAAAGGTCACGCCATAGTTGAGGCTGCAGAATTCCTGGATCTCTTGCTCGGTACCCGGTTCCTGCCCGGCAAACTGGTTGCACGGCAGGCCCAGCACGCTGAAGCCTTTGTCCTTGTATTGCTGGTAGAGGTTTTCCAGCGCCGCGTATTGTGGGGTCAAGCCACATTTGGAAGCGACGTTGACCACAAGCACGACGTGCCCCTTGAGGGGTGCCAGCGGTAGCTCCTGTCCATCCAGGGCTGTCAATTTAAGGTCGTGAAAAGCACTCATGACGAACTCCAGATTCCCGTGTTCTACTCGAAACAGCCACTTGGCGATGTCGCCAGGGACAGCCGCGGACTAAAAAGGCGCCCCTCGGGCGCCTCTCCAGTTCTCTGAGCTTAGCGCAGAAAATCAGTGGTGATGGCCACCTTCGCCATGGACGTGACCATGAGCGACTTCTTCCTGGCTGGCGTCACGGATGGCGATGATCTTGACCTGGAAATTCAGGCGCTGACCGGCCAACGGGTGGTTGCCGTCGACGGTGACATCGTCGCCGTCCAGATCGCGGATGGTAACGATCTGCATCTGGCCGTCCGGCGCGGAAGCGTGGAACTGCATGCCCACTTCCAGTTCGTCGACGCCTTCGAACATGCTGCGGCTCAGGGTGCTGACCAGTTCGGCAGCATATTCGCCGTAGGCATCTTCAGGTTCAACGGCTACGGTCAGCTCGTCGCCGACTGCTTTGCCTTCCAGTGCCTTTTCCAGGCCCGGGATGATGTTACCTGCGCCTTGCAGGTAGACCAGCGGCGCGCCGCCGGCGGAGCTGTCGATGACCTCACCAGCGTCGTTGGTCAGGGTATAGTCGATGGAGACAGCCTTATTGGCGGCGATCAGCATGGGGCGAGACCTTTTGCATAAGAATGAAGAATGGCCAAGTTTAGCGAAGCAATCGCCCGAAAGCGAACACAACCCGGACAGACGGATGACGGCGAAGGGCTCGACGGTCACAGGCTTCCATCAAGATGAGGACGGGCACTGGGTGGCCGAGCTTTCCTGCGGTCACACCCAGCACCTGCGCCACCAGCCGCCGTGGCAATCTCGCGCCTGGGTCCTGGACCCCGCGCAACGTATTGAAAAAATAGGCCAGCCCTTTGATTGCGGTTGGTGCGCACAAGCCTCGGTTAGCGATAACCTTGGCGACTGAATTTCGGTAGATCGTCAGCTATAGATGATCGCCATTGCCATGCACCCTTAGAGAATCCGCATGCAAACTTTTTTTATCGCACCCACCGATTTTGGTGTGGGACTGACCTCCATCAGCCTCGGGCTGGTGCGCACCCTTGAGCGCGCCGGCCTCAAAGTCGGCTTTTTCAAACCGATCGCCCAGCCGCATCCGGGTGACACCGGCCCGGAACGCTCCACCGAACTGGTGGCGCGCACCCACGGTTTGAAACCGCCGCAGCCACTCGGTCTGGCTCACGTCGAGCGCATGCTTGGCGACGGTCAGCTGGATGAGCTGCTCGAAGAAATCATCACCCTTTATCAGCAAGCGGCCGTCGGCAAGGACGTGCTGATCGTCGAAGGCATGGTCCCGACCCGCAGTGCCAGTTACGCCGCGCGGGTGAATCTGCACTTGGCGAAAAGCCTCGACGCCGAAGTGATCCTGGTCTCGGCACCGGAAAACGAAGTGCTGACCGAACTGTCTGGCCGAGTGGAATTGCAGGCGCAATTGTTCGGAGGCCCCAAAGATCCGAAAGTCCTCGGCGTGATCCTCAACAAGGTCAAGACCGACGAAAGCATGGAGGCGTTCGCTTCGCGCTTGAAGGAACATTCGCCGTTGCTGCGCAGCGGTGATTTTCGCCTGCTCGGCTGCATTCCTTTCCAGCCGGAATTGAACGCGCCGCGCACCCGCGACGTCGCCGACCTGATGGGCGCGCAGATTCTCAATGCCGGCGATTATGAAACCCGGCGCATGACCAAAATCATCATCTGCGCCCGCACCATGCGCAACACTGTGGAGCTGCTCAAGCCCGGCGTGCTGGTGGTGACCCCCGGCGATCGCGACGACATCATCCTCGCCGTCAGCCTCGCCGCCATGAATGGCGTGCCGCTGGCCGGCCTGTTGCTGACCAGCGACACCCTGCCCGATCCGCGCATCATGGACCTGTGCCGTGGCGCATTGCAGGCGGGCTTGCCGGTGTTGTCGGTGAGCACCGGCTCCTACGACACCGCCAACCAGTTGAACGGTCTGAACAAGGAAATCCCGATCGACGACCGCGAGCGTGCGGAGATCATCACCGACTTCGTTGCCAGTCACCTGGATGCCAACTGGCTGCACCAGCGTTGCGGCACTCCGCGCGAAATGCGCCTGTCGCCCGCGGTGTTCCGTTATCAGCTGATCCAGCGTGCCCAGGCCGCCAACAAGCGCATCGTCCTGCCCGAAGGCAGCGAGCCGCTGACCGTGCAAGCGGCGGCGATCTGTCAGGCGCGCGGCATCGCCCGTTGCGTGTTGCTGGCAAAACCGGAAGACGTCGAAGCCGTGGCCCGCGCCCAGGGCATCGAGCTGCCGCCGGGCCTGGAGATTCTCGACCCGGACCTGATTCGCGAGCGCTACGTCGAACCGATGGTTGCGCTGCGCAAAAGCAAAAGCCTCAACGCACCGATGGCCGAGCAACAACTGGAAGACACCGTGGTGATCGGCACCATGATGCTGGCGCTGGATGAAGTCGACGGTCTTGTCTCCGGGGTCATCCACTCCACCGCCAACACCATCCGCCCGGCCCTGCAGCTGATCAAGACGGCGCCGGGCTGCACGCTAGTGTCGTCGGTGTTCTTCATGCTGTTTCCCGAAGAAGTGCTGGTCTACGGCGACTGCGTGATGAACCCGCACCCGAGCGCCAGCGAACTGGCCGAGATCGCCCTGCAAAGCGCCGACTCGGCAGCCGCATTCGGCATCACCCCGCGCGTGGCGATGATCAGCTACTCCAGCGGTGAATCGGCCAGCGGCGAAGAAGTCGAAAAGGTTCGCGAAGCGACGCTGCTCGCCCACGAACAACAGAATTCGCTGCTGATCGACGGCCCGTTGCAATACGACGCCGCCGCCAACGAAACCGTGGCCCGGCAACTGGCGCCGAACAGTCAGGTCGCCGGGCGCGCCACGGTGTTCGTCTTCCCTGACCTGAACACAGGCAACACCACGCACAAAGCCGTACAGCGCAGTGCCGATTGCGTCAGCCTCGGGCCGATGCTGCAAGGCCTGCGCAAACCCGTGAACGACCTGCCGCGCGGCGCGCAAGTCGATGACATCGTGTACACCATCGCGCTGACCGCGATTCAAGCTGCCAACCGACCTTTGGATCTTTAAATGCTGGCTTTTCTACCTGCCGCCGTGCGCGGCGTGATTGCATCGTTGTTGCTGGCGTTAAATACCATTCTGCTGTGCTCGTTTCTGTTCTGCGTAGCGATCATCAAGGTGTTGCCCTTTGCCCTCACCCAGCGTTTCTCGCTCTGGTTGATGAGCCACACCCATGAAGCCTGGATCAGCAACAACAAGGCCTGGATGAACCTGGTCTGCCGCACCCGCTGGCACCTCAGTGGCCTGCAAGGGCTGGACTATAAGCACTCGTACCTGATCACCAGCAACCACCAGAGCTGGGTGGACATCATGGTGTTGCAGTACGTGCTCAACCGGCGCATCCAGCCGCTGAAATTCTTCCTCAAACAGGAACTGATCTGGGTGCCGGTGATTGGCCTGGCCTGGTGGGCGCTCGGTTTTCCGTTCATGAAGCGCTATTCCAAGGCCTACCTGGAAAAGCACCCGGAGAAGAAAGGCAAAGACCTGGAAACCACCCGCAAAACCTGCGACAAGTTCCGCCATAACCCGGTGGGGATTTTCAATTTCGTCGAAGGCACCCGGTTCACTGAAGGCAAGCATGCACAGCAGAAATCACCGTTCAAGTACCTGCTCAAGCCCAAGGCTGGCGGCATTGCGTTTGTGCTGGATGCGATGGGTGAACAGCTTGAGTCGATCGTCAACGTGACCATTCACTACCCGGCCGGGCGTCCCGGTTACTGGGATCTGCTGTGCGGGAATGTGAAGGATGTGGTGGTGCACTTTCAGGAACTGAAGATTCCGCCGCAGTTCATTGGTAAGAACTACGACCAGGATGGGGAGTATCGGTTGCAGTTTCAGGGCTGGATCAATCAGTTGTGGGAAGACAAGGATGCGTTGCTTGGGCAGATGCATCGGGAGTATCCGGCGAAGTAATCAGGCGCCTGTGCCGGCCTCTTCGCGGGCAAGCCTCGCTCCTACGGATTTGGGGTGATCGCAACCTATGACGCGACACAAACCCGTAGGAGCGAGGCTTTCCGCGAAGGCGTCCGAAAAGAAAA
>NZ_JASCOM010000201.1:0-10839 GCF_029959925.1 Pseudomonas sp. PS02303 | reverse complement strand
GGGCAAGCCTCGCTCCTGCAGGGTTGGCGATTCGCCACAAAACTGTAGGAGCGAGGCTTGCCCGCGAAGAGGTCATCAGATGCAACACACTACTTTGCAGAGAATGTCTGTAGCCAAACATCCCTATTCTTGAAGGACAAATCCCTAAAAAAGTAGGGCAAATCTGATTTTCCTGTCCCTTCCTCAACACCCCTTGTCGCTCATGCAGAATCGCCCGCCCTCATTCTGCAGAGACACATCGGATGTTCGCTCCTGCCAATCAACCGCGTTTCACGTTGACGATCGACGGCGTCCAGATTGAGCTCAAGGTGCTTGAGTTCACGGGCACGGAAGCCATCAGCCAACCCTACCGCTTCGATCTGGAGCTGGTCAGCGACCGGCCAGACATCGAGCTCGAAAACCTGCTGCATCGTCAGGCGTTTCTGAGTTTCGATGCACAAGGTTCTGGCGTACACGGTCAGATCTTTCGCGTAGGTCAAAGCGATTCCGGGAAACGTCTGACGGGCTATCAAATCAGTCTCGTACCGCGACTGGCCTACCTCGGTCAGCGCATCAACCAGCGGATTTTCCAGCACCAAAGCGTGCCAGCGATCATCGCGCAGGTCCTCAAGGACCATGGCATCCAGCGCGATGCCTTCGAGTTCCGGCTCGGCAGCGACTACTCACCGCGCGAATACTGCGTGCAATACGCCGAAAGCGACCTCGCGTTTATCCAGCGCCTGTGTGCCGAGATCGGCATTCATTACCACTTCCAGCACAGCCCCGACGGACATCTGCTGGTGTTTGGCGATGACCAGACGGTATTCCCGCGCCTGCCTGAGCCGACGCTGTACTTGCCGGGCAGTGGCATGGCGGCGGACGCGCCGGCCATCAAGCGTTTCAACGTGCGTCTGGAGACCCGCACCACGGCGGTCACCCGTCGCGATTACGACTTCCAGAAACCGCGTCTCTCCCTGGAAAACCGGGTCGACAGCGAACAGCGTCCGGTGCTGGAGGATTACCACTTTCCCGGCCAATTCACTGACCGCGAGCATGGCAAACAGCTGACACAGCGAGCGCTGGAACGGCACAACGCAGACTTCCGTCAGGCCGAAGGTCGTGGCGACGATTCTGCCTTGGTCAGCGGACATTTCCTGCACCTCGCTGAGCACCCGCGTCAGGCGTGGAACGACCTGTGGCTGATCACTGAAATCGAACACCGTGGCCGACAGCCGCAAGTGCTGGAGGAGTCGGCCACCAGTGATGACCCGGATGATTTCCAGGGTTATCGCAATACCTTTCTGGCGACGCCGTGGGATGTTTCGTTTCGTCCATCCCTGGGGCCGGAAAAACCGCGCATGCTCGGCTACCAACCTGCCGTGGTCACCGGTCCTGTCGACAGCGAAATCCATTGCGATGAGTTCGGCCGGGTAAAGGTCCAGCTCGCTTGGGACCGCGACGGTCAGCTCAATGAGCATTCCAGTTGCTGGTTGCGGGTCGCCACGGGCTGGGCCCACGACCATTACGGCAGCGTGCTGATTCCACGAGTGGGCATGGAAGTGCTGGTGGGTTTCATCGACGCCGATGCCGACAAACCGCTGGTGATGGGGTGCCTGCCCAACGCCGCAACACCGGTGCCGCTGGATTTGCCCGCCGAGAAGACCCGCAGCATTTTCCGCAGCCAAAGTAGTCCGGGCGGCGGCGGTTACAACGAATTGCGCATCGAGGATCGCAAAGGCGCCGAGGAAATCTACCTGCGCGCCCAGCGAAACTGGACCCAGCACGTGTTGAATGATCAGCAGGTGCAGGTCGATAACCAGCGCAGCATCGTCGTCACGGGGACCGCTCGCCATGAGCTGAAGGCTGACGAGCAACGCATCACCCACGGCCAGCGCCAGGCCGAAGTGAAGCTCGACGATCACTTGCTGGTGATGGGCGACCGGCACATCCGCGTGTCCAGTCAGGCGCTCAACGCCAGTCAGCAATTTCACGTCAGCGCCGGTCAGCAAGTGGTGATCGACGGCGGTGCCAGCGCGACGATTCAGGCGGGCGGGCAGTGGATCAACATCGGTCCTGGCGGGATTTTCAGCAGCGTTCCGATTCAGGTCGGGGGCGCGTTGATGCCGTCTATGGCCGCTACGCCCGTGTCGCCCAATACGCCGTTGAAACTCGTCGCCGCCCCGGCCGCCCTGCTGAGCGCCGCACAGATCATGAGCCTGCAAAGCGACGCGCCGTTCTGCGAAGAATGCGAGCGCTGCAAGGACGGTGTCTGTGCCGCCTGATCGCATGTCACCCCACGCCTGGCTGGAACGCCAACCGCTCAAACCCGGACAGCAGTTGTTCGCGATTTTCGGCAACGCCAGTGCGTCGCAGCCGATGAAAGCCTGGCAGCTCTCGACCCCGGCCCAAGCACCGAGCCCGATCTGGGCCGACACCACCTATGCCGAGTGGGAACCGGTGATGCCCTATGTAGGAATCGTTCCCGCAGGCAATGAGTTTCTGCAGTGGGTCGCCACGACCGAGTCCCGTGACTGGGGTTGGCTGGCGGTTTCTTCTGCGTCTCAGGAAGCGCTGGTCGAACATCTGCGCAGCCTTACACAAGTGCTTTTGCCCAATGGCAGTGCGGTGTTTTTTCGGTTCTGGGATGGGCGTTATTTGCTGCCGATTCTTCAGTCTGCCGACGTGAACCCAACGCAATTAATGCCTGTGCTTGACCGCTGTTTGATCAATGGGCAGCCGCTCGATATCGGCGGTAGCGCATTGAAAGTCTCCAGGTTTTTTCCGTGGTGGGAAGTGTCTGAATCGCTGCTCGACGACCTCGCCGCCGAGTCCGCGACAACCCGGATCAACAACTTGATGAAGTGGTTGAGCGAAGACCGTCCTGATCTTTTTGAGGCGTTTTCGGCGCGTGTATTGCGGCACAAGGTTGCGACCTTTCTGAAGACGCCGGACCTGCCTCAAGCACCGAAACAAGCCTTGGCGGATTACCTGATGGCGGAGCGGAACTGATGGACCAGATTGTGCGGATCGAGAAGGAGCTCGACGGTTTTAAAGACACGTTGGTTTTGTATCGCGAGCAGCTCGGCAGTTTCTTGAGTCGGAATGCGGACAAGATCAGCCGGTCGATGGACATGCCTTCGCTGATGGGCATGGAGCGGCTGATAAAGCTTGGCGATTCGACGACAGCGGTGAGCAGTCGCGACGATGATTTTCTCTCGGGCTTGGCACAGTGTCCTGCGAACGGAATTCTGGAGATCGAGAGCAAGTTTGAATCGGTTTATGACATCCCGCTGGGCAATATTCAGGTCGATGTGATCGCCATGGACGGGGGTGAGAGCACCGCGGTCCCGCTCGACAAAAATGGCAAGGGACAGTTCGAAGGCACGCCTGGCAAGTTCTATCGCGTTCATGTCCAGAGTGACGTTTCATCGGATCAAATCGAAGACCTGTTCTCCTCTTACGATGGCCTGACCCAAGAACTGGACAGTTGGCTGCGCAACGAGTGGGAAGGGTTCAAGCCGCAATGGTCGCAGTCGACATATGCGGCCGCCGGTAATGGAATACTCGCGGGAAGTTGGGCGGCGATTACCGGTGTCTGGGACAGCATCAGCCTGCTCTCGGACATTCTCCAGAATCCCCGAAAGTTCGTTGGCCGCTTGGGCGATGGGGCCGACAAGCTTGCCGAACTGGCAGAGAAACTCCCGGCAACAATGGAAAAGGTCCAGCTGCTGGTCAGCGATGAAGCGGCCCTTTGTCTGTTGCTGCGCACGGCAAGCCTCTGGCTGGAGATGCTGCCCCCCAGTGAAATCGCCGGTAAAACTGCCGAAGCGCTTTCAACCGTGGTGGTGCAACTGCTCATCGATATTCTGATCGGGGTTGTTCTGACTTTTGCGGGCGCAGGCGTTGCCTATTTGGGGATGCGCCTTGCCAACTACGGCGCCCGAATCGTCGACGCTGTTGTGGGCTTCGTCAAAGCCATCTTCAACATCATTAACAGCTTCATTACCTACGTTGACCGCTACAAAAAAGTGGCCGCACGCGGTGTAGCGGCAGGCCTGAAAAAAGGCCGCATGCAACTTCGCTGGGACGCCAAACGCAACACCACACTCAAACAAAACGAACACCACGACAACGTCCCGGATCAGGCGAAAAACCCCAACGGCGACAGCACCGATTCCGTCGATAAAACCGCCACCAACAAATGCCCGGTGTCGATGGTTACCGGCGAAGAACTGCTGACCCTCATCGACGGTTCGCTGGACGGCATTCTGCCGTTCGACTTTGCCCGGCTCTATCGCACCAGTGCCGCCGAAATCGACTGCGGTCTCGGATTTGGCTGGAGCCATTCGCTCTCCCATCGACTGGAAATCGACGGCGACACCGTCGTCTGGATCGACCACGAGAACCGTCGCACCACGTTCCCGCTGCCGTCCGCTGAACGCCCGGCGATTCATAACAGCCTGTCGCGCGCCGCGATTTACGTTGGCAATGAACCCGAAGAATTGATCCTCGCCGTCGCCGGCGACGAGTCACGTTTCTACCATTTTCGTAATGGTTTACTTACAGCGATCAGCGACGGATACGACAACCGCCTGCGCATAACCCGCGATCGTCAGGGCCGCATTCGGCGCCTCGACAACGGTGCGGGCCGCGCCTTGTTGTTGCGTTATGAATGCAGTCACTTGGTCGCCGTCGATTATCAGGTTTTCGCCCCGGCCCAAACCCTGGACGAAGCCTGGCAGACCGAGCAAACACTGGTCGGTTACCGCTACGACGAACGCGGTCGACTCATTGAGGCCACCAATGCCGCCGGCGAAAGCGAGCGATACGACTACGACGATCAGCACGTCATTCTCCAGCGGCAATTGGCCGGTGGGGCGAGTTTTTTCTGGGAGTGGGAAAGGTCCGGCAAAGCCGCCCGATGCATCCGCCACTGGGCGTCGTTTGCGCAGATGGACGCGCGCTATACCTGGGATGACCAGGGCAGCGTCACCGTTCACAACATCGACGGCAGCGAAGAGGTTTACGTCCACGACGACCGGGCGCGGCTGGTGCGCAAGGTCGAACTGGATGGCGGCGAACACCTCAAGGCCTACGACGACCAGGGGCGGCTGATTGCCGAGCAGGACCCGCTCGGCGCGGTCACCGAATACCGCTACGACGAAGTCGGACGCTTGGTGGCGCTGATTCCGCCAGAAGATGAGCCTACGGCCTACGAATATCGCAACGGTTTCCTGCACGCACGCTATCGCGGCAAAGCGGTGTGGAAGTATCAGCGCAATGCGCAGGGGGATGTCACCGAAGCGACCGATCCCGATGGCCATGTCACCCACTATCACTACGACGAAAAAGGTCAGTTGCTGTCGATCCGCTACCCGGACACCAGCCGGCATGTGTTCGTCTGGAATGGCTTGGGGCAACTGGTCGAAGAGACGCTGCCGGACGGTGGCGTACGGCGGTTTTTCTACGATGCGCTCGGGCGGCAGATTACCCGTCAAGACGAAAACGGAGCGGTCACGAAGTCGCAATGGGACGCTGTTGGCCGACTGATCCAGACGATTCTTCCTACCGGTGCCAGTCGCGCCTACAGCTACAACGCCTACGGAAAAATCACTGCCGAACGCGATGAACTCGGCCGCATCACGCGCTACGAATACCTCGACGACCTGCACCTGGTCAGCCGCCGGCTCAATGCCGACGGCACCCAGCTGAAGTATCGCTACGACAACGCGCAGCTGTTGCTCACGGAAATCGAAAACGAATCCGGCGAAAAATATCAGTTGGCCTACACCCCCGGCGGATTGATCCGACAGGAAACTGGCTTCGACGGCCGACGCACGTCGTATGTCTACGACCTCAACGGCCATCTGCTGGAGAAAACCGAGTTTGGCGACGATGGTTCGCAGCTCGTCACCGCCTATGAACGAGACTCGGCAGGGCGGTTGCTGGTCAAAACGCTGCCCGACGGCGTCAAGGTCGAATACCGCTACGACAGCCTCGGCCGACTGATTGGCGTCGATGACGGGTACGACCATCCGCTGGAGTTCGAGTACGACCAACAGGATCGTCTGATCACCGAGCATCAGGGTTGGGGCACGCTGCGTTATGGCTACGACGCCTGCGGCCAACTCAACCGCCTGCGTCTGCCGGACGGCAGCAAACTCGATTACCACCATGCCAAGGGCGGCGCGCTCACCGCCATCGACCTCAACGGCGCGCAGCTGACCAGCCACCAATTTGCGTTTGGTCGCGAGCAGCAACGTCAGCAAGGCCAACTGCTCAGCGAATATGCCTACGACGATCAAGGCCGCTTGAAGGCCCACGCTGTCAGCCAACAGCAACAACCGCTCTATCGCCGCGACTATGCCTACAGCGCCAATGGCAATCTCGACAGCATCGCCGACACCCGTCACGGTCAGCGCAACTACCAATACGACCCGCTCAACCGCCTGACCCGCGTCCGTCACACCCGCGACGACCCGGCGGAAAGCTTCGCCCACGACCCGGCCGGTAACCTGCTGATGCAGGACCGGCCTGGCTTGGCGACCGTTAAAGGTAATCGCCTGCTGATGCAGGGCGACCGCCATTACGACTACGACGCCTTCGGCAACCTGGTTCGTGAACGTCGCGGCACCGCGCAAAAACTGGTCACCGAATACCGCTACGACTGCCAGCACCGATTGCTCGGCGTCACCACCCCGGACGGTCGCACCGCCAGTTACCGCTACGACGCCTTCGGCCGCCGCATCGCCAAAACCGTCGACGGCCACACCACCGAATTCTTCTGGCAAGGCGACAACCTCGTCGCCGAAAGCAGCCGCGAACACTACCGCAGCTACATCTACGAACCCGGCAGCTTCCGCCCGCTGGCGATGCTCGACGGCAAAGGCCCACGCAAAGCCTGCCCGTTCTACTACCAACTCGACCACCTCGGTACACCGCAGGAACTGACCGATTTTGGAGGCGAGATTGTCTGGTCAGCGAAGTACAACGCCTACGGCAAAGTCACTCGCCAGACGTTCGGCGAAGGCGAGCAACTTGAACAGCCGTTGCGGTTTCAGGGGCAGTATTTTGATGCCGAGAGTGGTCTGCATTACAACCGGCATCGGTACTATGATCCAGAGGTTGGACGGTATCTGACGCCGGACCCGGTGAAGTTGGCTGGTGGGCTGAATCAGTACCAGTACACGCCGAATCCGACGGGGTGGGTTGATCCGTTGGGGTTGAGCGGGAGTTGTCCGCAGTCGGGTAAGACTGGGTGTGGGGCGCCGGATGATACGGCTGGCGTTAGGGTTGATGAGGGTGAGCCGGCGCTGCCGAAGCTGACAGGTGATCAGCGGAGGGCGCGGATTGATGACCTTGCGGAGGCGAATGCGAAGCGGCGTGTTGAGGAAATGGAAAAAAAATATGACATGCACACGGTTAAAAAACACAGTTCAGAAATACCGGACCAAGCGCTCAAACAACGAGCAGATAATGGGGCCGACCCTCATACCGGTGAAGTTCCGAAAGGCGCTAGAGGGAACTTGAGCTCTCAATTCAGAAACTGGCGTATGCATTTGGGGGCATTGAATAAAGCTATGACAAGGGAAGCGTTAGGTTTGAGCCCGCATACAGGGAAGGACCAACATAAGAATCCGATCGTAAGGATGGAGCTTCCTGGGGCCGGGCGTGGTTATAAACCGAACAAGAAAGACGCTCGTAACCCAACACTAAATGAAGATCTGAATTGGTTTGAAGTTAAGTTCGATAAGGATAATGTGCTACGGCCTTTTACTGGTTTTCCTTCGGAGAGAAAATGATGTTGCGAGATCCATTTTTAAATGAAGAGTTTCAACCCGATTTGATGTGGTTTATTGGCGTCTTTGATGTTTATGATCGTGAGGAAACTCGGGGCGCGGAACTGGAAGTGTTTGATCCTAATGATCGCTTTGACAGAGCGGAGCTGATCAAAAGATACAGCTTGAATCTAGGTTATCTGTCCTATAGACATAAGTTCGTGCTCATGGGTTTTCTAGCGGAAAAGTTAAGCGATGCGTCTTATGATTTTCAGAGTTTGTTTGATATAGATGAAGAAGATGCAGGTAGTTGGCCGCGTGGTGAGTGGTATGCATTGGAGGATCCCCGTGGATTTCTTCAAGATGTCTATATGTTGGCTCAGGAGGCATGGAAGGAAGATCTTCTTTTGGCGAGTCTTGAAGATCGGGACAGTTGGTGATGGATAAGGTGGTGCCTGTCAGTCTGGGCTCCCACGCGTCGGGATTCTCAAGAGTAATAAATAAATTCGTCCCCTTTATGCTTAGGTTATGAATGAGGTGGAAACGAGGTTTGATAAAAATAATACTAGGCGCGTATTTACGGCTTTTCCGAGATAAAAGCGAGTAACAGATTTTGAAATCTCCATTTGAAAATGTAAGCCTACCTTGGGAATCTCGACTTTCTTATGTTTTGGGGGGCTTGAGATTTATGATCGGGAGGAGGGATTAGGAGAGGTCCTTAGGAAATATAATCCTAATCTTCTTCGGGAACGATGTGAATTAATTAGAACGTTCGTGCTGCGTGGTTTGGGCTACCTAAGTTACAGACACCGGTTTGCTCTATTTAAAATTCTTGAGGGGGCGTTGGCCGATAGGGAGTTTGATTTTTCTACACAGTTTGAAAGCGACTACGATGAATGCATTACTATCGCGTGGGATGAGACGGAGATAGTAGATTCTCGCGGTTTTTTTGAGGATATATACGCGTTGGCAAGCTTGGAGTGGAAAGATGATCTTTATAAAGCAAGTCTTGAAGATCAGTCCAGCTGGTGATGGAGAAGGTAGCGCCTATCAGTCTCGAATCCCACGCGTCGGCATTCTCAATACCGATTGCCAGCACTACGGAATGTTTACGTCTTGTTTAAAGATCTCGTAATTCTTACGAATTTTCCGGGCAAACTCATCGGAAGTTTCCTTCAAGTTGTGACGGCTTCCATGAACTGGTGGGCGATGGGTTGCAGGGATAGTCTTTGGCTGTCACCGCGCAAGTGGTGGCAGGGTGTAGGAGCCCTTTCTCATGATGCAACAGCTCTGTCGTTTGATTGCGGCACTTAACTCGTGTCCATATGATCGTTCGCGGCGGCTGTGTGCGGGACACGCTTCGGCGTGACCGAGGTTCATGAGTGCTCGGTACTCCTACTCCTGCGCATGGCTGCCACCCAAACCTATAGGAGGGTGCGTTTGGCAGCTAATTTTCATACTCATGGAATTTACAAATGACAACGCTAACGCCAGATCCACCCTACGAAAAACCAACTCCCCACCCCAAAAACCGCTTCATGGCCCTCACCAGCAACTGCACCGACATGCCCACGCTGTTCGTCGATACCCACGCGCCGCTCGATGTTTTATATGACGCCGCCAGCTATCGAATTCGCGCGGTGACGCAGGTGCTTGAGAACATGTCGATGCGCGGTTCGGTTGAGTGTGAGTCGTTCATTCTCAGTGATTTTGCGCTGCTGTGTGCCATTCCGTTGCGGGATGGGTGTGATGTGCTGGATGTAGTGGGGCGACGGTTGAGGGCTCGGCCTTCGGACTAAGGGCAGGATGTGGCGAGGGAGCTTGCTCCCGTTCGGCTGCAGAGCAGTCGCCAAATCAAGCGCTGCGGTGTGTCTGACAAATCTGCGGTGCTGATTTTGGGGCTGCTTCGCAGCCCAGCGGGAGCAAGCTCCCTCGCCACAGGGTTTTGTGGGTGCTGGGATGTTTTGGGGGTGCTGCGCAGCTCAACGGGGCAAGCCCCCTCGCCACAGGTTTTGTGGGTGGCTGGGGATGTTTGGGGCTGCAAGTGCCCGCTCAGCCGCGAACCCCTGACGTTCGCCTCGGTACAAGGTAAACTTCCCGGCCTTCGCAGGAGCAATCATGAATTATCGTCACGCCTTCCATGCCGGCAATCACGCCGATGTGTTCAAACACCTGACTCTGACCCGCATCATCGCCCTGATGTCGCGCAAGGAGCAGCCGTTTGCCTATCTCGACACTCACGCCGGTATTGGTCTGTATGACCTGCAGGGTGATCAGGCGAGCCGTACCGGTGAGTACCTGGAAGGTATTGCGCGTCTGTGGGATCAGCCGGATCTGCCAGCGCTGACCGCCGACTACATGAAAGTGCTGCACGACATGAACCCGGATGGCCAGTTGCGCTATTACCCGGGGTCGCCGGAGCTGGCGCGGCGTCTGACGCGGCCGCAGGATCGGGTGATGCTCAATGAGAAGCACCCCGAAGACGGTTTGCTGCTCAAGGACAACATGGCCGGTGATCGTCGGGTGAAGGTTCATTTGGGCGAAGGCTGGCATGTGCCGCGTGCGATGCTGCCGGTCCAGGAGAAGCGGGCGGTGATGTTGATTGATCCGCCGTTCGAGCAGCTCGATGAGATGCAGCGTTGCGCGGCGTCGCTGAAAGAGGCGATTGGCCGGATGCGGCAGACGGTGGCAGCGATCTGGTACCCGGTGAAGGATCAGCGCATGTTGCGACGTTTTTATCAGGATCTGGCGGGCACGGGCGCACCAAAGTTGTTGCGTGTGGAGTTGCTGGTGCATCCGCTGGATACGCCGAACAGTTTGAATGGCTCTGGATTGGCGATTGCCAATCCGCCGTGGGGCCTGGAAGAGGAATTGCGTGAGTTGCTGCCGTGGTTGTCCAAGAAGCTTGGGCAGACCCAGGGTGGGTGGCAGATGGATTGGTTGATTGCTGAGAGTTGATGGCTGATCAGATGGATTGATGGCGTCTGATCGGACGCCTTCGCGGGCAAGCCTCGCTCCTACAGGGATCGATATCTGAGCACAATTTTGTGATCGACATAATCCCGTAGGAGCGAGGCTTGCC
>NZ_JASCOM010000200.1:0-10950 GCF_029959925.1 Pseudomonas sp. PS02303 | reverse complement strand
CTCCTACAAGATCAGAGTCGTGTCGGAAACTCGGCTTCGACCGAAAATCGTAGGAGCGAGGCTTGCCCGCGAAGGCGCAAGCCGACACACCGCAACATTCAAAGCCCCATCTGCTTGCTGATGATCTCGTTCATCACTTCCCGCGTCCCGCCGCCGATCGACAAAATCCGGTTATCCCGATACAGCCGCTCCACCAGGCTCTCGCGCATATACCCCAAACCGCCCAAAATCTGCACCGCATCCGTGGTAATCCGGTCTGCCGTGTCGGTCGCGAAGTTCTTGGCCATGGAAATCTCCTTGATCACGCTCTGCCCCGCCGCCATCTTCGCCGCCTGACGGTAAGTGAACTCGCGCGACACCTCCAACGCCGTGGCCATTTCCGCAAGGCGATGCTTGAGTACCTGGAACTTGCCGATGGGTTTGCCAAAGGCTTCGCGCTGACGCGCCCATTTCAGGCTTTCCTCCAGCGCCAGCTGCGCCGTCATGTTGGCCATCAGCGCCAAGGCCAGGCGTTCGCTCTGGAAGTTGCCCATGATGCAGGCGAAGCCCATGTTCTCGGCGCCAATCAGATTTCCCACAGGCACCCGGCAATCATCGAAGAACAATTCGGCCGTGTCCGACGCCCACCAGCCCATCTTCTTCAACTGCCGGCCGACGGTGAAACCGGGTGTACCTTTTTCGATCAGCAGCAGACTGATGCCAGCAAAACCCGGCTCACCGGTGCGCACCGCCACGGTGTAGAAATCCGCGCGCACACCACTGGTGATAAAGGTTTTGCTGCCGCTGACCCGGTAAAAGTCGCCGTCACGCACAGCGCGGGTTTGCAGGTTGGCCACATCGGAGCCGCCGCTGGGCTCGGTGACCGCCAGCGCGCTGATCTTCTCGCCGGCCAGCACTTGCGGCACCACACGATCACGAATTTCGGGGCGGGCCCACTTGAGAATCGGCGGCAGTCCGATGTCCAGCGAACCGAGGCCGGCCACCAGACCGCCGGAGCCACAACGCATCAACTCTTCGCTGGCGGCGACCTTGGCAAACAGATCGCCTTCGTGACTGCCGCCCAGGGAGTCGGGATAGCCGATCCCGAGGATGCCCGCCGCACCGGCCTTGAGATAGAGTTCGCGGGGAAAGCTCTCCGCTTCTTCCCACTGATCAATGTCGGGAAGGATCTCGCGCTCGACGAAACGTCTGACGCTGTCGCGGACCAATTGATGGCTGGGATCGAAGTATTCCTGAAAGGCAGGCATCGGCGAACTCCACTGAAGGTTCAGCGAAGTTAACCGAGCGCTTGCTTGGTTTTCAACAGGATTGTTGTGAATCTGATGGACCGAGGCGCTTGGCTTGCTGGCGATGGCGTCGGTTCATACGCTACAAAGCGATCGGCTTACGCCCGGCAAACGAATGCGCCAACGTCCCGCCATCCACCAGCTCCAGCTCACCCCCCAACGGCACGCCGTGGGCAATACGCGAAGCGACCAGGCCTTTGTTACTCAACAACTGCGCGATGTAATGCGCCGTCGCCTCACCTTCCACGGTCGGGTTGGTGGCCAGGATGACTTCAGTAAAGGAGCCCGCCTCTTCAATCCGCGCCAACAGCTGCGGAATGCCAATGGCCTCCGGCCCCAGGCCGTCGAGCGGCGAAAGATGGCCCTTGAGCACAAAGTAGCGACCCCGGAACCCGGTCTGCTCCACGGCGTAGACGTCCATCGGACCCTCCACCACGCAGAGCAAGGTGTCGTCACGGCGCGTATCGGCACATTGCGGGCAGAGATCGTCTTCGGTCAGCGTGCGGCATAACCGGCAATGGCCCACCCCTTCCATGGCCTGGCTCAGTGCCGACGCCAGCCGCGAACCCCCGCTGCGATCACGCTCAAGCAGTTGCAGCGCCATGCGCTGAGCGGTTTTCTGACCGACACCCGGCAAAATGCGCAGGGCGTCGATCAGTTGGCGAATCAAAGGGCTGAAGCTCATGGGGAAACGTCCGACAAAACAACGAGACGCGGTTTATACCCGCGCCTCTGATTAGCGTCAATTATTCAGTCCTGGGCAACCCGCACCACCAGTTTGCCGAAGTTGCGGCCTTCCAGCAGACCGATGAAGGCCTCCGGCGCGTTCTCAAGGCCATCAACCACGTCTTCGCGGAACTTGACCTTGCCATCGCGCACCCACGGTGCCATGGCACTGACGAACTCCGGCTGGCGATCACCGTAGTCGTCGAACACGATAAAGCCCTGAATGCGCACGCGCTTGGTCAGCAAGGTGCGTTGCAATTGCGGCAGGCGATCCGGGCCGGTCGGCGCTTCGTGGGCGTTGTAGGAAGCGATGAGGCCGCACAGTGGAATCCGCGCCTTGGCATTGAGCAACGGCACCACCGCGTCGAACACCTTGCCACCGACGTTCTCGTAGTAAATATCGATGCCCTCGGGGCACGCCTGGGCCAGTTCATCGGCGAAGTTCGGGCTCTTGTGGTCAACGCAAGCGTCGAACCCCAATTCCTCCACCACGTAGCGGCATTTTTCCGCACCGCCCGCCACGCCCACGACGCGCAGGCCTTTGATCTTCGCCACCTGGCCGACCACCGAACCCACCGCGCCCGAGGCAGCCGCGACCACCAGGGTTTCGCCGGCCTTGGGCTGACCGATGTCCATCAGGCCCATGTACGCAGTCATGCCCGGCATGCCCAGCACACCCAGGGCCATGGACGGGGACGGCAAACCGCTTGGCACCGGAATGATGTTGCGACCGTCGCTGATGCTGTGGCTCTGCCAACCGGTGGCGCCCACCACCAGATCGCCTTCATGGAATTTCGGATTCAGCGAGCGCTCGACGCGGCTGACAGCGCCTCCGGTCATGACCTCGCCGATTTCCACCGGTGCGGCGTAGGAAGGCGCGTCACTCATCCGGCCGCGCATGTAGGGGTCCAGCGAGAGGTATTGAGTCTTGAGCAGGACCTGGCCATCGGCAAGTTCCGGCAGTGCTTCCCGTTCCAGGCGGAAATTCTCCGGTGTCGGCGCGCCTACGGGGCGGGACGCCAGGACGATACGTTGGTTGAGGGTCAATGCGTCTGGCATGTGAGCGTCTCCTGTGATCGATGAATTTCGGCGGTATAGGGAGCAGACCGTTGTGGAGGTGTGGCGTTCGATGTTTCGTCCGTTGGACCGAGGTGACTTCTTCGCGGCACCTGCAAGGTCAGCGATGCTTCTGTAGGAGCGAGGCTTGCCCGCGAAGGCTGCCTCACAGGCACCGCGTTTCCAACGGGCAGAAACAAAAATGCCAGGCGCGATGCCTGGCATTTTTTTGTAGCTCATCCGACGCGCTTTGGCGAATCAGAACGGCAGTTTCATACCCGGTGGCAGTTGCATGCCAGCGGTCATGCTGCCCATTTTGTCCTGGCTGTTGGCTTCGATCTTGCGCACGGCGTCGTTGACGGCGGCGGCGAACACGGCTTCGAGCATCTCTTTGTCGTCTTCGCTCAGGCCTTCAACCAGGCTCGGGTCGATGGTCACGCGCTTGACGTCGTGACGACCGGTCATCACCACGGTGACCATATCGCCGCCGGCTTTACCGGTGACTTCAGCGTTGGCCAGTTCTTCCTGCATCTTGGCCATTTTTTCCTGCATCTGCTGTGCCTGCTTCATCAGGCCGGCCATGCCACCTTTCATCATGGGAATCACCTCAAAAGTACTTGGATTTAAACAGCGCCCGGCCCTTGGGGCCAAACGCCTTCAGTTATTAGCCCTGACTGACCAGGGCTTCGACAGGTTCAATAGTATCGTTGCGAACCACCGCACCGAACTGCTGCATCATTTGCTGGATGAACGGATCACCGTGAATCGACTCCTCGGCCTCGCGCTGA
This sequence comes from Pseudomonas sp. PS02303, assembly GCF_029959925.1. Lineage (NCBI taxonomy): Bacteria > Pseudomonadati > Pseudomonadota > Gammaproteobacteria > Pseudomonadales > Pseudomonadaceae > Pseudomonas > Pseudomonas sp. PS02303. The sequence continues at coordinate 7,094 of NZ_JASCOM010000200.1, read as the reverse complement.
CGGTTCGCACGACGACGGGAAGCGGCCTGGGCCGGGGTTTCCTGCTCCGGCTTGATCAGCTCCATGCTCAGGGTCAGCGTGCGCCCGTGAAACTGGTTCAACGCATCGTTGAGACGCCGTTGCTGGGTCGCGTTGAACAAGGCGCTGTGGGCCGGGTCCAGGTGCATCAGCCAGTGGTCACCATCGACGGCGATCAGCGTGCAGTTGGCGGCGATGCTGCCGGTCATGCCAGAGATCGGCAGTTTCGGGAACAGTTCCAGCCATTGCAGGGCCAGGCCGGTGGCGGGCATGGCGGCCGGCTCAGGCTCGGGCTCCGGTGCTGGCTCGGCAGCGTGTTCACTGGCCAGTTCATCGAGGTAGCTGTAGGCCGAATCCATGTCCGGCTCGATGTAGTCTTCGTCCAGCGGCGGCTCGTCATCCAGGTCCACGCCCGGGGTGGCGGCATCGACGTCGGCCACCGACGGTTCCGGGATCGGCGCTGCGGCCCACTCCGGCGCGTCCGGCACCACGCTGTCGGGCGTCGGCAACGGCATGGGCGGCAGATCAGGTTGTTCGCTGGCGGTTTCCAGGACCGGCTCGACGGCGGGTTGCTGGACGGGTTCCGGCTCGACCGGGTCATTCCACGGCAAGTCGACTGCCGCCTCGACCGCGACCGGCTCAACCACAGGCTCGGCCACCACAACGGGCGCTACCGGCTCAGGCGCTGGGGCAGGAATCGCCGCCGCGACGGGCTCAGGCGCTGGCGCAACGGGTGCAACTGCCGCAGCGACTACCGGTGCCACCACCGGCGCGGCAGCCACTGAATTTGCGGAATCAACTGTGGCCTGGCTGATCCCCACTGGCTTTAGCGGTTGCCTCGGGGCGTCCGCGGTGTCCGCCGGTCGGAACGCGAGCATTCGCAGCAGGACCATTTCGAAGCCACCACGAGGGTCCGGCGCCAGCGGCAAGTCGCGGCGGCCGATCAGACCCATCTGGTAATAGAACTGCACGTCTTCGGCCGGCAAGGCCTGGGCCAGTGCCAGCACCCGATCGCGGTCGCCATGACCGTTGTCGACGCCTTCAGGCAACGCCTGGGCGATGGCGACACGGTGCAGAACGTTGAGAATTTCCGAGAGCACGCCATTCCAGTCCGGGCCTTGTTCCGCCAGATGGCGGACACCTTCGAGCAAGGCCTTGGCGTCGCCTTCGATCAGCGCATGCAGAACGTCGTAGACCTGACCATGATCGAGCGTGCCCAGCATCGCCCGCACGTCGGCAGCCATGACCTTGCCTTCACCGAAGGCGATGGCCTGGTCGGTCAGACTCATGGCGTCACGCATCGAGCCGTCGGCGGCGCGGCCCAGCAGCCACAGTGCGTCGTCTTCGAACGGCACGTTCTCGACGCCCAGGACGTGGGTCAAATGCTCGACCACACGCTCCGGGGTCATGTTCTTGAGGGAGAACTGCAGGCACCGCGACAGAATGGTTGCAGGAAGTTTCTGCGGGTCGGTCGTCGCCAGGATGAACTTGACGTAGGGTGGCGGCTCTTCAAGGGTTTTCAACAGCGCATTGAAGGAATGGCTGGAGAGCATGTGCACTTCGTCGATCAGGTAGACCTTGAAGCGGCCACGGCTCGGCGCGTATTGCACGTTATCGAGCAACTCGCGGGTGTCCTCGACCTTGGTCCGGCTCGCGGCGTCGATCTCGATCAGGTCGACAAAACGGCCCTCATCGATTTCGCGGCACACCGAACACTCGCCGCACGGCGTCGAAGTGATACCTGTTTCACAGTTCAGGCATTTGGCGATGATCCGTGCGATCGTGGTCTTGCCGACCCCGCGCGTACCGGTGAACAGGTAGGCGTGGTGCAGCCGCTGGCTGTCCAAGGCATTGATCAGAGCCTTGAGCACATGGGTCTGGCCGACCATTTCGCGGAACGAGCGCGGACGCCATTTACGTGCAAGAACCTGATAACTCATCGAAAACCGTCGCAACGAAGGAACAGAAGCGGCTAATGCTAGCGGAGCAAGGCCAAAATTGCATCCGGTGCGCTCGTCTAATCTGGCTAAGATGCACTTTGGGGGGCTTTTATCGGCTCAGGTTTGCGACGTACCGGAGCGTTTATGCGTTTTGCCTTGGGGGCACTGCTGTGGATAAGTGTGAGCGTCGCCGCCGCCGAAGCGCCGCTGCGTTTTGTGGTGCCCGACAGTTGGGCGATGCCGATGGTGCAACTGGAACGCGGACAAGTGACCCAGGGCATCCTGTATGACGTGATGCTCAGCCTGGCGACCCAGGTCGGCTTGCCGGCCGAATTTCATGTGTTGCCCCGGGCGCGAGTGCAAAGCGCCATGGAACACGGCGAGGTCGATATCCGCTGCTATGCCGCGCAGTCCTGGCTGCCGAATCAGTCCGGCGACTACATCTGGAGCATTCCCCTCTGGTTTCAGCGCGACATGCTGATCAGCCGGCAGGATCCGCTGCCTTTGGTGGTGCCTGCGAACTTGTCGCGGCAAGCCATCGGTACCGTGCTCGGCTACTCCTACCCCACCTTGCAACCGCTGTTCGATGCCGACCGTTTGCGCCGCGAAGACGCGCGCAACCAGGAACAAGTGCTGGAAAAACTCCACGCCGGGCGCTATCGCTACGCCGTGAGCAATCAATGGACACTGGACTGGTTCAATCAGCGCCTGTTACCCGACAAGCAACTCAAAGGCGTGGCGGTGCTGGAGGAACAGAGCGTCGGCTGCTACGTGCGCAACGACCCCAAGGTGCCGGTGCAACGCATACTGCGCACGTTGCTGCGGATGAAAATGTCGGGGGAGATTGATGACATTATCCGGCTTTATATCGGTTCGGGGCCTGGCACACTTTAAGCAAATCTTCTGATCAACACGAACCCCGTGGAAGCGAGCCTGCTCGCGATTGCGGTTTGCCATTCAACACTGATGGCGACTGCCAGATTGCTATCGCGAGCAGGCTCGCTCCTAAAGGGGATAAGTGTCGATTACAGAACTTCAGCCAACCTGATCCAGCGCTTGCCATTGCGGCGGCGCGACGAACCCCGCGACCCAACCCGGCACGTCGGCGGGGGGCATTGGCCGGGCGATGAAATAGCCTTGAGCCACTTCACACCCCAGTCGCAACAGCAACTCACCGTGCTCGATACTTTGCAGTCCTTCAGCAATCACCTGCCGGCCAAACGCCCGGGCCAGACCGATCACCGCCGTGGCCAGCGCCAGATCATCGCGATCGTCCAGAATGTCACGCACAAACGACTTATCGATCTTGATGGTTTGGGTGCGCAATCGCTTGAGGTAGCTCAGCGACGAATAGCCAGTGCCGAAGTCGCCCAGTGAAAACTGCACCCCCAGCGCCTGACAGGCCTGCAAACAGTCGCTGACGTGCTGGATATTCTCGACCGCCACCGACTCGACGATTTCCAGGTCGAGCATCTGCGGCGCAATGTCGGCATGCCGGGCGAGGACGTGCCTGAGCCGGTCGACGAAATCCGCGCGCTGAAAATGCCGTGCCGCGATATTAATGCTGATCGGCCAGCCCTGCCCCGCCTGCTGCCAGTGGTGCAACTGCGTCAGCACCTGATCCATCACCCATTCACCGATGTCGACGATCAGGTCCGTCTCTTCCACAAACGGCAAAAACTCCCGGGCCGGCACCATGCCGTTTTGCGGGTGTTCCCAGCGCAATAGCGCCTCGAAGCCGACCACCACGCCAAGGCGCATGTTGACCTTGGGCTGGAAATGCAGACGCAACTCATCGGCGGCCAGCGCCTGGCGCACGCGTTCGACCGTCTGGTGAGTGGCCTTGACCTCCTGATCCCTGGACACGTCGAACAGATGGAATCGGTTGCGCCCGCGCTGCTTGGCCACGTACATGGCTTGATCGGCGTTACGCAGCAGGGTTTCAGCATCTTCATGGTCGAGTGGGAACAGCGTAACGCCGATGCTGGCGAACACATTGATGTCCTTGCCGTGCAAGGTATACGGCGCCGAAATCGCCCCCAGCACCCGGTTCAGCGCCGCGCGCAACTCCGGCAGATCCCGCACGTAACGCAACACCAGCACGAACTCGTCGCCGGCCAGCCGCGCCACGACATCTTCGCCACGCACGATGTGGCGCAAACGCTTGGCCACTTCAACCAATAATTGATCGCCACTGGCGTGACCGTAGCCGTCGTTGACCGCCTTGAACCCGTCAAGGTCGAGCATGCACACGGCGAGCGGGATGTTTTCCTTTCGGGAGAACTCCAGCGCCTGATCCAGCAGATCCGAGAGGAACGCGCGATTGGGCAGCCCGGTCAGCACGTCGTGCCCGACCCGCCATTGCAGGGAATGCAACAACTGGCGTTTTTCGCTGATGTCGAAACGAATCGACAGGTATCGGTCGACCCGTCCGGTGTCGTCATTGAGCATGGGCACCATGGTGCTTTCGACCCAGTACAGACTGCCATCCTTGGCGCGATTGCAGATTTCGCCCTTCCAGACGTTGCCCAGCGCGATGGTGCGCCACATACCGGCGAAGAAATCAGCGGTGTGCACGCCGGAGTTGAGGAGACGGTGGTTCTGCCCGAGCAACTCGTCGCGGCTATAACCGGACACAGCGCAGAACTGATCATTGACGTGGGTGATCCGGCCGCTCAGGTCCGTCTCGGAAAAAATGGCGGCGGCATCCACGGCCCTGCGGTATTTCTCATCCATGAATCAGGCTCGCTGTCGCTAGCGGTGGGACTGCGCAAACACGTGTTCACTCCATGACCCGCATTTGATGACCGCGCAGAACCGAAGATCGGCTAGTCTCAAAAACCTCGTGCAAGGCCGACAAAGGAGCGCAATGCTGGCGGTTTGGCGTCGCCCATTTTCTGGAAACAGATCACCAATCACCCCTTATTGGCGGCGATTCTACGAAACGCATCACATTTTGAAAAGCAAGGTGATGGATCATGCGGTTGTCTAATGCAAAAATCTATCGTTAAGTTCTTGATTCTAAATGGGAATTGAGCGATGCAAATTTCAAGTTTGGGTCCGGCCATCCGACGCTACCGCAAGGTCGCGGGGCTTACTCAGGCTGAACTCGGCGAAAAAACCGGTTTTGACCCCAAAACCATCAGCCGCTTTGAAACCGGAACCTATACCCCCAGCGTCGAAGCCTTGTTCTTGCTTGCCGACGTGCTGGACGTAAAGCTGAAAGCCTTTTTCGCCGATATGGGTGATGAAGATGAACAGCGGGCGTATCTGTTCGGTGTCATCCATAAAGCCACCCCGAAGGATCTGGGAAAGCTGATCGCAGCGGTTGACCAGGCCTTGTCCAAGCCTTAGTGGTGGAAATGAAAAAGGAGGCCGACGTGTCTGATACGACACATCGGCCTCCTTTTTTATATTCATTCTAAAAATCAGGAACGACAAAAAACCGCCTGGATCAAGGGCCATGGCAGCAACACACACTAAGTATTTTCAGACAGAAAACGCGAGAGAGGGCTCGCGGTGCGTTATGGAGGCAACCCCACCAGCCACACCCCGGCACACAATGTTCCCGCTGTGGCTGCTTCCTTCCGGATCTGACCAGGTTCACGGGTAATCGTTGCGGGGGGACCGATGGGGTCACCATAACGACGCTCACCTGACGGCGAGCCGCGCCATTGTACCTATCTGGGACGAAGTTACAACCGTTCGGGGGGATTAAAAAATATGTGCTGGTTCAAGGACATGCAAAGTCTGCAGAACACCGTAGTCATGTAGCAGCTGCCGAGCTTGCGAGGCTGCTGCAAGTGAATGCAGGCGGCTACAGGTCTTGCAACACCTCATCCGCCCTGCCGCCCTCCTGCTGGATCACCAGATGGATGAAGTGCAATTTGGCGATGACCGCTGGTGGCAGGACGAACGGATAGAAATCCGGCTGCCCCATGCTCCGCGACAGCTCGTTGAGCATGCCGGCCAGTTCGATCCATGCGTTGACGAACGACAGGAACGCCGCGCCGCCGGGATGCTGTGGATCGTAGAGCGTGTCGAGCGGGAATGGCTGGTAGTCGAAATCCATCTCGCGCGCGCTCATGCCAAACCCCAGCGCCGTGTCCACCGCGTCCATCATGTGCAGGTAATGCGCCCAGGTTTCCGCCCAGTCTTCCCATGGATGCATGGTGGCGTAGGCGCTGACACAGTGCTGCTGCCAGTCGAGCGGTGCGCCTTGCTGATAATGGCGTTCGAGGGCGTCGGCGTAGCTGAGACGCTCGTCGCCGAACAGGTTGCGGAACGGTTCCAGCCAATGACTGTTGGCGATCAGCCGGTCCCAGTAGTAATGCCCGACTTCATGACGAAAATGCCCGAGCAGCGTGCGATAAGGCTCGTGCATTTGCACCCGGACCTTTTCGCGGTGGGCGTCATCGGCTTCCTTGATATCGAGGGTGATCAGGCCATTGGCATGCCCCGTGGTCGGCGGTTTGCCTTCCAGGTCGACACCGATGAAATCGAAGGCGAGACCGGTCTGTTCGTCGACAGTTTTGGGAATCACCTGCAATCCCAGGCTGATCAACTGCGCGACCAGACGCCGCTTGGCGGTTTCGACCTGACGCCAGCGTTCGTGGTTTTCGGCAATTGAGAGGTCAGGGATGGTGCGATTCAGGCTACAGGCGATGCACAGCGCATCATGGTCATTGGCGGCCAGCAGCCAATTACACGCAGCCGGGGAATCGAGGTTGGCGCAGCGCCGGAACAGGCCGGCTTCGGGGTCGGCGTCAAGCAACCAGGTATCCGCCAGCACACCCGGTTGCAGCGAGGACAGGCGACTCTGCTCCGGCTGATAGCCCAAGGCTGCCGAACAGGCCAGGCACTGGCTGTTACGAAAGAAAAGCGACTGCCCGCAGCGGCACTGCCAGACCTTGCTGTTGCGCGAACTTCCACCCATGAAGGGCGCGGCGATGCGTGAGCTGAGCTGTTCGAAGAAGCGGTACATGGCGATCTCTCCCTGGGGCTTGCCAAGACTAGATCATTCCCCAGCGAGGATCGTTCCGTTTTCTGTGGCGAGGGAGCTTGCTCCCGCTCGGCTGCGAAGCGCTGCCCGAAGTCTTGGCGACTGCTGCGCAGTCGAACGGGAGCAAGCTCCCT
>NZ_JASCOM010000001.1:0-150296 GCF_029959925.1 Pseudomonas sp. PS02303 | reverse complement strand
AAGCAGCATTTTAAGTAATGCGGCTCTGCGTTCAGGTGAATAGTACGGCACGACCAGTCTCTTTCCGCCCCCGATATGCTTTTTTAGGAAAAATCGGAGAGGCGACAACTATCCTGACACCGGGGGAACCTCCGGCGGCATGCCGACGAGGGTTCCATCCTCTATCACCATCGCAGCTGAATAAACTCGCGGGAATGCCCAAAACGCCACGACCCAAACCCAAACGAGAAATCCCAAAAACCTGATGCTGCCCACAGATCACTCCTCATAAAGATCATGCGGGTATTCTCGCACCCGACGAAGAAAACGAAACTTCTGTTTTGCTCCTGGTGCATGGTCCAATCGGCACTACGCGCGAAGAGCATTGAAGTTGCAGTTTTGGGAACGCATGGAAGATCTGGATCAGAAACGGGCGTCGCGCCCTCCTCTGACCTGGCAGCGGTGTTTACAGCATGAGTTCTTTCCCAAAAAAATTCCCGACCATCGATTTCTCAACCCAATACGGCCTCGCGCTCGACGACTCTGACAGCTGGATCATTGTCGACCTGTTTGCTGGAGGTGGTGGCGCCTCGACCGGCTTGGAAATGGGTTTGAACCGGCAGGTGACCATTTGCGTAAACCACAACCCCACAGCCATATCGATGCACGCTGCAAATCACCCTCATGCTGAGCACTATCAAACGGATGTGTGGGGCGTCGATCCGGTCAAGGCTTGCCGCGGTCGCCAAATTGGGTTTATGCACGCTAGTCCTGACTGTACTCACCACTCCCAGGCGGCCGGTGGCCAGTCGCGTAAAAAGGAAATCCGCGACCTCGGTTGGGTAATCATCAAATGGGCCGGCAAGGTCCGCCCGATTACGATCAGTATGGAAAATGTTCGCCAGATGCAGCTTTGGAGCCCACTGGTTGCAAAGCGATGCGCTAAAACCGGTCGAGTCATCAAACTGGATGGCACTGTTGCCAAACTAGGCGAGCACGTCCCACGTCACGAACAGTTTCTGGTACCAGATAAAGGCAAGCTCACCGGCAATGCGCTCCACCGTCGCAAGCAGCGTCGCAAGTACAAACGTCACGGCAGCCCTGTGAATCGCACTTGGGATCATTTCGTCGCAAGCCTGCGACGCTTGGGATACCAAGTCGAATGGCGCATCTCCCGCGCCTGTGACGATGGTGCGCCGACCACTCGCGAACGCCTATTTCTGATGGCCCGATGTGACGGCCATCCCATTGTATGGCCGGAGGCGTCACACGCGGCCGAGCCGAAAAAGGGGCAACTGCCGTACCGCACCGCTGCTGAGTGTATCGACTGGACCGATCTTGGTCCGAGCATCTGGGCGCGAAGCCGGCCATTGGTAAAAACCACGAATGTTCGGATCGCCACTGGCATCGAGAAGTTTGTCCTGAACGGACGACCATTTATTGTTCCGGTCACTCACCAGGGTGCCGTGCGCCTTCACAGCATTGATGAACCAATGCGGACCGTTACCGGCGCCAACCGTGGTGAACTGATGTTGGGCTCGCCGTTGTTGACGCCATTTATCTCCGAGCATGCCAATGCCACCCACCAGCGAAACATGCCGGCCGACAGTCCATTGCGAACCATTTGTGCGCAGGTCAAAGGTGGTCATTTCTCGCTCGTGGCGCCCATCATTGTCCAGGCCAATGGCGGCAAGAATACGACCCCCGCTCATAGCGCCTTGGCGCCATTTAGCACCATCACCAGCGCGGGCAGTCAACAGCAGCTGGCAACCGCATCACTGATGCAAGTTGCTTCTGACCTCGGCCTGCAAATTACCGAGGAACAAATGGCCGGCGCTCTGCGAGTTGCGGATTTTATGGTGGAGCATGGAAAGGCTTCAAACCTCCCACTTCAGACAACCATTGCAGATAAGTTGGCGCTGGTAACCGTTGATGTTAATGGCACCAAGTACCTGATGATCGACATCTGCCTGCGCATGCTCAAACCACGTGAGCTGTATCGTGCGCAGGGATTTCCCGAGAGCTATATCATCGATCGAGGGCACGACGGCCGGGAGTTGAATAAGACTCAGCAAAGCCATCTGGTCGGGAACTCCGTTAGCCCGTTGCAGATGGCCAGACTGGCTCGTGCGAATGATCCATGGAAGGCTCGACAGCGAGAAGCCATCGCTGCCTGAAGCAGCCAGCCTTCTGGAGGGTTGTGAGGTCCCGTTGTAAGGTCCTCCCCCTCCAAGAATTTAACGTGCCATTCTTCCCAGCGGGAAGCGTTTTCCCTTCCGCGAAAAGATGCTCATCGCGGTTGCCGGCCTACCTTAAAATCTTTGCCCACTCGCCTGGTACTTGAGTTTGTCAATCCGTGACGAAACAGCATAGTGCGCGCCCGCAGCTATCATGAGCAGGCCAAAATTCACCGCCCACATGACCGTTGGTGATCCTTCTTGTTGAGACACATACATCCCGGAAACAACAAGGAGTACCAGTTCAAATACGAGCAACACCAGCTTAATGCGGTTGAGGCGCTGAAGTCGCTTATCAAGCAAGGTTTGCATGCCGAACTACCTATGAGTCTTTTGACCAATCGCTCTCAGCCCCTGATATCCGCTTGTGAGCGGGAGACAGGCAAAGCGTGACTACTTGCCACTTAATTCTGGACGGTATTTGCCCCCGGCAACGGCCCAGACGGGACTGTGACAGTCACCAGCCAGATACCAGGATGTCTCTCGCTCGGTAATCGACAGAAAACGCCGTTCGAGCCCTTAGAGCACCCAGTGCTCTTCAATCGCCCACAAGGGTTTATCCTTCTGCAAAGATTTGAACGCCTTTATGTAAGCCTCATAGGTGGTTTGCGTGAAGACTACCCAGGAACTTCCCAAAGCTTGGGCATCGAGAAGGTTATTCTGAAACTCCGCGTACTGAACCTGGCCAGCAACGCTTTCGCTGAACGCGCTCAACCCCTTGAGCAGTACACTGTCAATTAGTGGATGCAGACGCTCAACGCGTTCGTCATCGTGGTAGCGACCGCAGACCAGTTTGGACTTCAGGTAGACGTTCACAAGCTTCTGCGCACGGCCATAAGTGCACCGAAACTTCAAGTGCTCTCCGGTTTTGTGGTGCACATAGGTCGCCGGTCGCGCCGCACATACGGCTTCGATTCGCTCATGTACGAACGCGTCAATTCCCTCCGCACTTGGAAGATCCGTTGGCGTGTTGATGTCCCGCATACCGGCTGCCTCAAGCATCGTCTGCGCGTACTTAACGGAGTACCCTCCTCCGTCCCCCCCGCTACGCGAATAGGCACGCCCAGCGGCCCATACGGCGAATCGGTGGGCATGATCTGCAATTGAGTAAGTGGACATTCGTGGCTCCTCCTGTGCCCGGGATAGGCAAGGTTACTCTTTCTGCCCTTTCAGAGGGGCAGACTGCACGTCATTGACGGCACCTCCTCGCTACTATTGCCCCATCACGCAACTTGAACTACATGGTCTGCTCCGCCGTCCGCTCGCATGACCTTCGACGAACCTTACCGCAGGGACGCCCCCAATGACCGCTCTATCCATGGCTACCACGGCCCATACAGCAACCCTTCCGCCACGGTCTTGCCGGCGGGTGCAAGACTCACGTAAAGCGGATAAATTTGTCCTGACCACCCACTCGATCATCATTGACGCCCTGGATGAAATCGCGAGAAGCCACAGCCGGAGCATCAACTCAGAAATAATCATGGCGGTAGCTGAGGCATTGGACGGAAACCAAAGGACTGCATTCGACCGTCAGCTTTACGTGAACCATCTTGGTGAAGGCCGGGCCAGCTTGATTCTGGTTGGGGTTCCTCATATCGACCTTTCCGCAATGCGCGGGGACCATTCGACCACGGTCCGTTTTCCAGACGGCATTCGGGATGCGGTAGCAATAGAGGCGGGGTTAAAGCAGATGTCCATGATGACGTGGATGCTGAAGGCACTTCAATGCTGGATTAATGATCAACGCGATATCCACTCACTGCAAAACGCCTGCGTTGAAACGCATCATCAGGACAACTCGTACGTGGCTTGACGTAAACACGGCGCCCGGCTGGGCGCCTTGGCCTGTACCAGGTAACGCTGCGACACGGTTTTCAGAAGAATCTTTTTTGGGAAGGCAGGCTTGCCAAAAAAGACTCTCGGCGGGGAACCCCGCCGATGTCTTAAATTTTGCAGCTGGTGGGAATTGCATCGATTTCGTCGATGCAGCTGACGTGGTAAAGGACCGGTTGAAATCGCTGTATGGCCCACCCTGTAATGCGCGTTCATCCTCCTTTTCAAGAGGGTGAAGCTTGTAGCGGATAGATATCGCTCCCCGCTTCTTGCCCACCATTACGAACAGGTGAGCACCATCTGTATCGATTACCTCCTCCCTGTCGATCCAGTGACGGATGACAGGCTGATTGGTAGCGATATCGTAACCAAGGGCAACGGTAACCCGGCTGATTGCAGTAATTGTCATGCTCCTCTCCAATTGAGCGAGCCATGACCCCAGCGGGGCCTTGGCCCGCATGGGTTTTGTAGCTATTGGCTTCAGTTCGGTTGAACAAACAACCCGTAGAGTTGATCAGGGTTTACACCCAGGCCCAGCCAGAATTTCACCTTCATCTCGAGGGTGCCCATTTTCATGGCACGACCGATCAGCACCGCACGCTCCTCAACCAAGGAATCAAGATTGGGCGTTGAGGCATTCTCCTCGAAGAGTCCGGGATTGGATGTGCGCAGATACCCAAGTGTGTTGGAAACCAAATCAGGCGCCCCCGCCATTTCATCCACAATCAGGCGAAGCCGGATCTGCTGGATCCGCTTCTGCAGCTCTATCCTGAGATCAATCAAGCCCGCGGCCTCCAGGCCAGGAACGAGATGATCATCGGCGATACCTCTGTCATGCAGGGGGCAGATGGCATTTGCCAGGCCCTTTGTCCCCTTGTCACGGGCGATAAAGCCAATGTACGCACAAACATTAATTGCGCCGCTGAGATCACGACATATTTCTGAGACAGCATGCTCCTTTTGAGCGGCGAGCAGCTTTAGCTCACAGCTCGCCAAAAAGTCCCCAAGCGCGAACATCATCTGCGTAAGGTTCATGATCCAACTCCAAGATGCCTGAGCGACAGCCCGCAATGGGCCGTGGCTCAATTAGTTTTTGGGTTTATGACGCAGGACCCGATCGGGCCTTGGGATCTATTCAGCAGAACGCTGACGCATCAATCGCATCGGCATGGTATCGGAGATCCGTACCTCAGCTTTTTTTGAGAACTCGACGGCGCCGGCGAACAGATCTTCTGGCGTCACCTCACTCCGAGGGTGTTGGTGGTACCAGACAAAGAACCCTGTTGTGCTGAGGACGTTATTGCCTTCACTGGTGTACTCGCCGCCGAGCTTGCAGCACTCGTCGGGAGCGTCCGTAAAGTAGGCAATAGCGGTCCGCTCACCCACCGCGGTTTGAAACGACTTCTTCGCCACTGCAGAGGTGTGATTCATGCTGATCTCTTCCACGGCCATCCAGCCGGAATGCACCAGGCCCCGCAGGATCGCCTGTTTCATCTCGTGGTAGTTCATATTGGAATTTGACATGTCGAAGCTCCATTTGGACGGAGCTTGACCCGGCAGGGACAAAGCCCCGCGAGGGTTGGTGTGCGCAGATTTGCGCGATGAGTGCTGGTGGCCAGCTCAATACGGACCCAGACAATCTAGGCTCGTGAGAGGCTCAAATGTTGCCTTAACCGTCCAACCGCGGCAAGAGCCGCAATCAGACGTAAGTACTAGATGCTGCCCCTACAAATGACTGCACCTGTGGCCGCCGGCGAGCAGTAGACTGTCAATTAGTGTCCAGGCCGAGTGGAGGGTCAATGTCCACGAAGTTCCGACGCAAGTAACCCTCAGCCGCGATGTCCTCAATTGCCCATTCACCGTGGCCGATGTTCCCAACAAGGTCGCGGCGTTGCAGGCGCTTCAATGCAGTCTGCACAGTCGCGGCGCTGGGTACGTGGCCACCGGGCATCTCGCTGCCAATCCACTCGCGTCCTTCGGTAGAGAAAACCGAGATGCCCCTCACCAGTCCGATAAGTACGGAGAAATCCAGAGGAGCCATCTCCAGAATCAGGTTTTCAAAGTTGCCTTCGTCCGTCATGGTGCCCCAGGCTCGATGGTCCGCATCTCGCACGCTGAGTCCCTCAGTGAGGCACAGCAAGAACACGTCGCGAATGTACTTGGGCATGTATACCCGGGCAGCAAAACGCTCGAAAGCGGCATTTACGTCCCACTGCCGTCCGGTGATCTCCTCGAATCGCTGGCCCAGATGCTGCACGAATTCCAAACCAAGATTAGGAAATTGGATCTCGTGGCTGAACTGGTAGAAAGGTGCTTTGGTGCGACGAAACATGCGATGTAGGCCGTCCTGTGAGGACCCGGTGAACACTTCAAAAACTTCGCCGTGAGCCTGCTGCAGCAATGAGCGGAGCGTAACGGTCAGATCCTCGAAATCTTTCTTGCTCGCCAGGTGCTGCACTTCGTCGATGATCAATAACGCCTTGCCGTTTCCGAGTCTGCGGAAGCGCTCGAAGAGCTCGAGCAGGTTCAGACCACCCTCCTTCGCCAGCTCGGCCATCATCGTCACGTCGTCGGTACCGGCGCCGGCCTCTACCGACTGCACGAGAGAGCCAGGTCGCATGAGCTTCAGCCAGTTGCGTCGCAAGAAGCCGGCACCGTGGATGGCCTCTTAAAACGCGCCTGCAATCACCCGCTCTGGGTGCGCCTTGTCAAACCGCAGGTCAGCCGTGGCAACGATGAAACCGTGTGCCTTGGCAATGGGTATCAGGTCGTTGATGAGAAAGGTGGTTTTGCCCTTGCGTCGAGGTGCGAAGATCGTCGCCGCATTTTGCAGACATGCAGCCACAACGCCGTTCCTACTCCAAATCCTTCAAGGTCCAAGTCATTCAAGAGTGCGCCCTGCTGGTGCCTCGATTGCCAACATCTCGCTGAGCCATAGCTTCAACGCGAACCTCGTCCACAAATGGATTCGGGTGCAAACGCAAAAAACTACGGAACTTCAACCTGCTTTCGTTCCGTTATTCCAAAGCATCCTTAGGTTGCTTGGAGTCCCTGTGTGCAGTTTCATGAATTGTGATTATGTCATTTTTTACTCTGTGCCTGTTTATGGTTGTTGTTAGTTCCTCAATTGATTTCCTGGTTGAATCCTCTTTAACGACGCCCATCAGCCAGACCGTCCCTGTGGTGGGGAAGTTAGGGTAGGCGATTACGTTGATGTGGTTAAATTTATTTTCTTTGATTATTTCATTATTAATCTTTAGGGTTGCATCTCGCGTACTATTTGCTTGGTTCAATTTTTCGATGACCCATGGTTCTGCTTTGTTATCTAGGTAGGTGGATATTTTTGTCCGGCTGCCTTCAGGGAGACTGGATATTAAGGCAATTTCAGAGTCGACATTGGAGCTTCTTATAAATGCCGAGTTGTTTAATTGCAACGCAACGGATTCGTAGTAGCTGGAGTCAGCATTTTCTTTCGCAAGAGGGACTGGTTTCTCTTCTCTGTCTAGTAGTGGTCTTATGGTTGGATATGATCGATAGCCAATTTTTTGATAGTGTATTGTTGCACCAAGAAATTTGAGCATGGATATGTCTGCTGGCAATTCTATTTTGTATCTACCATTCTTGTCCGTTATTCCGCTGGTTAGTGTTTTTTGTTTGTGGTCGTGGACAGTTATCAACACTAACTCAATTCCGCTGGTATTTGTGAGTCCTTGGCCATAGTCATAAACAATGCCGGATAGAGTGTCAGCATTGCTTTGGTTGGTTGCGATAATGAGGGGTATGCAGGCTGCCAGTCTGGCGGTGGGTGCATGGTTCATTTCATGCCTCCTTTCGAAATTGGCAAGTTATTTTTGAGTTATTTTCAATTAGATTTAGTGGCTCAGCGTCCACTGATGATATGTAGGTGGTTAATTTAATTCTGGTTTTCCCGTCGGGTATTGGGTTGATGGACCAACTAAGTTTTGATATCGCATCTTGGTCGTTTCCTACGCTATTCCACCTCAGGCTTCTATAGCTCGATGTCAAGTCAAAAATTTGGGCGAAGGTTAAGTTTTTCGCCTTTTGGAAGTCCATCGCGCAGTCAATACCGTGTGGTGCAGGTGGGCCAATTACTATGACCCCTACAATTTTTATTGTTGAGTCTTTTTGCTTGGTGAAATTTAGTGTCGAGTGGGGAGTATTAGGCCAAACTTTTAACGGAATTTTTTGAATGAATTCTCTTCTGAATTGCCAGGAACCTGCTTTGGCTGTTGCATAAATTTCAATACCGTAGTCACCCATTTCTAGTGGAGGTATCGTAATTTTAGCCTGAAAGGCTGTGTTTCCTGATATCTCTGGAATATCCTGTGGTTCTATCTTTAAAGGGATCTTATTTTTTTTAGGTGCTATTAGACTTGCTGTAACTTTAACATTTGTGTGCTCCGTCTTGACCTGGTTGGCAATTTGAATGATTGCTAATGTTTGCTCGTTTGAAATTGCTTGAGCATCTCCATGAACGGCTGTTATCAGTAGGTGGGGTTCCGCGAAGAGCTTGTCGTATCTGTTGTGGATTATTTCTGCGGCTCCAATAATTGATGCCATGGTCAGTATGAGTGTTATTGGTTTTATATTTTTCCAGGCTGGTTTTGGTTTTGACTTTGGAGTGCCGATATGCCCATGGTTTAAGGGTTGGGAGTTCATGGTTCTAGAGAGTGTGGCTCGGCAAATATCGAATTTGTATTTTGACTCCCAGTACATATGAACAAATATTCCATCTTCCTCTGTGACGAGGATTTGCCAGAAGAGTAGTCCGTCTAGTTCTTTCAGGGTGTTTTCGGATTCTGGTGCGTCAGGCGGTTGCTTGAATTCCGCATAATAATTTGCACTGCCAAGTGTTGCGTTCACTTGGGATGGAGACAGGGTTGTCTTTCTGTTCGCCATGGCTATGTATCTGCGCTGATGGTCTGTCCTTCGCTAGAGTGTAGAGTGATCTGCCCGAGGCCATGCCTTTTTCCGACTCAACGGCATACCTCAGACCATCACTCCACTCGGCAATACTTGTATCGTCAAAGGTTGGGGGAGAGCCCTTTGCCTTTATCTGGCCATGTATGGCGCTCACACAATGTGACGTAGGAAGGCATCACTGACCTATCGCGGGACGGAGAACCTGCGGGCGGTTCAACTGCTGCTCGGCCATACGCCTTGGAGAGCACCGTTCGATATCTAGGGATTTAAGAGTAAGGTCGCTATCTATGGATGTCATCGAACCATCGGAGTAGGCGGTGATCAGTGGAGCTTTATATGGCTGCTGAACTGTCCGCTTTGAGTTGTGGGTTAGGGTTAAACTGGTCGACGTAACAGATTGGCTGCGATGTATCGCGCAAGTTCGCCATGCTTGCAAGGTTTGATAAGAACGAAAGATGATAAATACTTGAATTTTTATGTTAAAAAATCGTGATTATTGGTTTAGTTTTTTAAAAAGACTTTATGCGCAACTATGTGAAAATCCATGATCTGCTTGATAGCCTATCTATGCAGCGAGAAAAACGGTCGGATATTTGCCACTCATTCTGGCCTCTTCGGAGCAGCTTTTAGACCGTAAACGAAACGTAGGCCTCCCTTCTTCGGACACACCAGTTGTACGGTCAAATACAGCTTCTTGTCTCAGTTTATTCTTTGTTTTCTCATTAATTTCTTTTTGTCCCAGCCAGGTAGGTGCGAGGGAAGAGAAGCGTGTCCTTGGTTTCTGGGGTCATTATGGGCCTTTAGGCTGAAATCCATAAATTAGGAATTTCCGCATAATTACGCATATTTCGCAAACTGGAAGCAGTGCGGCATTGCGGAGAGCTTGCGGCAAGGCCATGACTGTAGCTGAAACATACGTGAAACAGGTTCGCGCGATAAGCGATATTCGCGCCAAGTTCTACCGGCCGATCGATGACAAGCTCGAGGGTGTTGCAGTTTAGCGACCTCATCATAACCTCATTGAACTGACTTTATGAGGTAACAGAAATGAACACGGCCCAACGCAACCAACTGATCAAAAAGGCAATCTTGGACGCAATCACCGCTGGCAATGGTAACTGGATCACAGGCATCGTCCCAGCCGTGACCGCTCTCAACGTCACCAAATCGAATGACGGTATGAAAGTTCGCAACTGCCTCAGCGCCCTGATCGACAAGGGGTTGGTGTATCGCGTGTCGTTCACTTCTGAAGAAATCTACGACTTGGTCGAAAACAAGGTTAGTCCTGTTGAGCCGGCGGGCGGGTTCACTATCCATCACGCCTTCGCAAACGGCGACTTCATCAAAGCCATTTCCGCCGCGCATTGCGCAGCCTACGATGACGAAAAAATGCCCGAGTCGGTAACCTGCAACGTCACAGGCTTTACGGTGTTCTTGAAAGTCGAAAAAGGCCAGTTTGTCGAAACTCTAAAGGACGGCACTGATGTTACGGAACTGTTTAATGCGGCGCTTGATAAAGCAGTTGGCATGGCGCGGTGAAGTGAAAACTGTTGAAATCCCACACCTGAATAGAAAAGGAAATTCACGTGACCACCAAGGCCCAGTTCGACGAAGCAGCTCAGCGGCTGCTAGGGAAAGAGAAGTACTCCAACCTGCTTAAGTCTGGCTACTCCCGCCCGGACTTCTGCCGTGAGATTGCCCAAGACGAGTTCGTGGACAACCTATTCAGCCTGCCTACCAAAGAAGCAGATTTGGCCCGCATTCGCCGTGTCGCTGACCGCCTCTGGAAAGGGGATGGCATCACTGGCTTGGAAGATTAGCCAAAGGCCGTCACCCACGACCCGCGCAAGCGGGTTTTGACAGTGTGAATAGCGCGGATTTATTACCCAATTCAAAATCAAAAGCACCACAGAGAGTCGATGCAGCCATGAAGGCAACCGAAGAGATTACCGCCCAGATCTGTGACGCGATTCCCGAGGTCAACCCGGAGTTACTCGAAGCTGTTTTGAAGGTTTCCGGACAAGATAGCCAGCTCCTCTTCATTCAAGGTGAAGGGCAGCAGGTCATTGACGGGAAATCGTGCTATCCGGATTACCTGCAGGTCGAAATCACTGATGCGCGAGAGGCCATGAATTTGGCGCAGCAACTTCTGAAGGCGTGTTCCGACGCTATGGACAACGGTGGTGAGTTCCGATCCCCATTGGCGCTGTCCTTTGCCGGGCAGGCGTTACTGAGCGAGTGAGCAGGTAAAAAGCATGACGCGTCGAGTGCATTTGGAAGTAATCACCTGTGCAGCCACCGAGGCAGATCCCGAAGGCGAATCGGAAATTGCGTGTGGCACCCAGGCCGACTTTGATGCTGAGCATCTTACAATTTACGCTGATCACGTGACCTGCAAGCGCTGCTTGAAGCGACTGCAGGGCGAACGCCGGTCAGCATAGGGATACCCATGAATATCAAAATTGAAGTCTCTGACGCTGATCTAGAGGCCATGCTGTGCGTATCGCTGGAAGAGTTCGAGCAACAGTATCGTAACCAGCTCGATAATGGCGTAGTAACCGACGATGGCGGTGCAGGTTCTGATTGGATGTGCGATTACAAACTGGATATCGTCAAGGTTTAGGATAATTCGCGGTACCTCCCGAACTCGGCCCTGTGTGGGACCTGGGAATCAGTTGGGCGCATATCGCGTCCACTAATGATTCGGGAATTTTCTCAGTGCGCACGGTTGAGATCACAGACTGCGGTAGCCGCGGCAACTGGATCGTTGCTCGAATAGATACGGGCAAGGAAATGATCGTACCCAGCACAGGGCGTCAATCGACCCCAACCATCCGGACTGGTCGTAGAAGATAAACCTCGAGGAACACTCGCCTGCATTGCGGGCATTGGCAATAGAGGGCGCCGACTTTCGCGTCCGCGGAAAAGGAGAGGATCTTGAAACACGTCAACTTTAAAGCCACGACTGGGGAGGAGCTAAACTACCAGTTGAAGGAACAAGAACGCCTCAAACTCAACCGGGCATATTTCGAAGATGGCTGCTCCTGCATCCACTCGATGAAGACCCTGCAGCCCTGCCCTACCAATATGACCGACGAAGACGCGGTGTCGTTTTACGAGCAGAACTGCAAGTGCTCGCGCAACTACATCCGGAACTGAGGAAAAATGCGACATATGGGTTTGCTGCTTGGCCGCTGGCCAGCTCGTAACCCATAGGAGAATCCATGGCTATCTACGAAGAAATGCAAGATCAGCTCCAGGAACTGGTCGACCTAGTGAAGCAGAACGAGCAGTACACCGCTGCAGTTGCCTACGGCGCGATTCAGGCCGATCAGGTCAACGCCCAGGCCCACCAGCGGCGCGCAGCTCGTATCGTCGAACTCAAGCGCAACTACGGGCTCAAGTGAGCTCTTCGATGGCGACACAACACTCTATTCAGGGAGTTAGAAAGGATGAGCGATGAAGATTTGAAGCGGCAATTGATCGCTCAGGTTAAACATCAAACACGGTGGATCCGCAGGACACCAATGATGATCGGTGCTTTCGGCGGAGGGTTGGCTCTGTTGGGCCTTTGTCTTGCTTCGGGGGCACTTATCACACTTGGCGCTTTTGCCGGGGTTGCTGGTTTCGGTGCGCAAGCGTTTCTTTGGTATGCTCTTCACGACGAGGAAAAATCATGAGAGAAATTGCACTTAGCTGTTTAGCCGTGCTGGCCTCTATGGTGTTTTTTAGTTTTTTTTGGGCACCTTATGTCGAGTTGATCAGTCATGCGTCGACTGATCTTGCAACCGTGAAAGGCTGGATCTGGTTCACAGGAGTGGTCGTGTTTGGTGCTGTTACCGCGTATTTGACTTGGCCTCAGGGTGAAGCCGAAAAATACTGAGGCGACGGACCAACCACAAACTGACATAAGTCGAGGGTCGACGACCCTCGTGAAGTTACATAGGAAAGCGTTCATTGCCCAACAATGCTGGCTGGGGACAGTCCCTGAACGCTTTACCAATGTGCCTTCAGAGCCTTCTTGCTACCCCCTCAAAAGGTCTTATTTGTGTCCTGAGAAACCGCCTCGGTTTCAAGCGGTCTGGTACCCCGGCACGAGGGAAAATTGAGACACCCAAGAAATACACGGTTCGCTATTGCACCATTGGTGGATCGCGGGTATCGGCCAGTCATTCCACCACCGCACCGAGGGCAATTTGGGGAATTGCTGGAATGCGAAGTAGGCGGGCAGGCCTTCGACGCATCGCCAGGTGCAGGCGACGCTAGACTGACCGTTGCGCGGTCGGCCTCTTCCAAAGAATCTTCTGCTGGAAGAACGCCCCTGCCCACCTCGGGCTTCTTGAACCACTGAATAAGCCGCTTGCCGTCAATCAGCTGCAAATTGGTCCCCTTCGCAAACCTCCAGGCATCATTAGTAAAGGCGCCGGAGGTGACCACAAACCCTCCAGTCGCTCCACGCGCAGACATTACGCCATAAAGCTCGCGGACGACCTGAACTCCCACTTTCGAGGCTCGCCACTGCTTGCATTGGACAAGGAACACCTCCCTGCCCTTACGCAGCACCAGGTCGATTCCACCATCAGGCCCCTTATCGGTCTCCTGAACAGTGAACCCCTGTTTACGCAAGGCTTCCCCGACCATGTTCTCGAATTGCTCCCAGGTGAGGTTGCGGATAGCAACGCCTGGCTCCTGCGCCGACCCAATGCGGCTGAATTTTCTTGCCCTCACTTTTCGCTGAATCCACCCAAGGATTCCACCAAGCAGAAACACCGGTGGGATGACGTACTGCCCGATATAGGCGAACAGCCGAAGGATTTGTTGTGCGATCGCGGAGCCAACGTCACTGCCTGGCGTCACTGACAACATGGGTAATTCTGTTCCACCGTAATACCGTAAAAAGAAAAACGAGCCACCAGCAATGACTAGGTTCGCCCACAGCGGCATCTTCATCGCAATATTGAGCAGATCATCAAGGGTTGTAGTTTTGCGCCGTCTGGCCATATGTTGCTCCATTGAGTGAAGAAGCAATCATGGTCAATTGCGACGGATCAAGGCCGGCAATCGGTTCCCTGGGCAGGGTAGCGACGAGAGACGTGACCCTCGGTTCAGGAATTAACATTGGTGGCAGGACAGGGCGTCAACGACCTGGTTCTACAGTCGCGGAACATGCAATTGACGATCTCACTATTTCGAGACGAGCGTGAAACGTTTGATACACGGGGAATGCAGAGCTAGCAGCAACGAGTCACTCTGCAGCATCCATTGTCGCCTGGACCTCCCGGCTAAAAACATCGCTGTCCTCTTTGGACAGCACTCCAGCCGACTCCAGTTCCAACAGCCGACCGTGGATCAGGCCCTGCCTCCAAATACGAAGGTCCGGCTGTTTCTCCGCTACAGCACGGGCAAGATCAATGCGCAGTTCGGCAAGCTTGCGGGCTTTGAGAGCTTCTGGGGTTTCGATTTGACTCATGAAGGTTCTCCATCGACAAGCGTCAGATCCGTGGTTCCGGGCAAGCTCTAAGAATAGCCTCGGTGCTCGGCCGTTGGGGGGCAATCTTAGCCAAGCACGATTGCGTACCAGGTTGCACCTTTATCAGTCGTTTTTCACCATTACCAACTTTGCCCTGTGCTCAACCAAATCGGGGGTGGGAAGGTCTACAAGCTTCCCACCCCCGACGCAATTCGCTTCAGTGTGACTAAAGACTGTCGCTAGTGCTGAATCCTCCCCCACCATCGGAGCTGGACGTGTTGAAGAAGCCACCGGTGTCGCTCCCATCTTCCATTGATCTGGGAATATGCAAGGAGGTCATCCGCCCCGGGATCCGGTACCAATTAACGGCGCGGGTGAGGGCTCTTAAGCTGGAGCAGCATGTGGAGAACGCCACCGCCAGCCAAAGGCCTCCGAGCCTTCTAAGAGGGCTTCCCGGGCGGGCTTGCATATGCGCTAAGTCAAGGACAATGCATCACATGAATCGTCTCCAGGACACCTGTGATGCACCTATGTGAAGAACACACCACGGACGCTGTTATCGCTGCGGCCATTGCGTACCGCAAATCCAAGGAAGAGCGGCCCCGGCCAGGTGACCATCGAGTCGAAGCTGTGCTCGAGGCGATCGAGGCTGGCTGGTTCGAGCTCCCGGCGGGGCGGGACCTGTGTTACACCCACAGTCAGTACAGTCGGACAGCCAATCTGGTCCAGAACCTCCCTGCCGTGACCAGCGTACAAGAACGGTCGCGCACCTGGTCTGCAACGAACCGCCAGCAGCTGGGTGACAGATTCAATTTCGTTATCGGACTCCCCAACACGCTGCCAGACATTGTCCAGAGGGCCAGGGGCCTGCCATATGGGGGGCCGAGGCGTCCCCTCGAATTCACCGCGGGCAGGTTTCGCGCCATCGACCTGCTCCAGTGGTTACAGGATGCGGTAGCAATCGCAACCCAGCTCAACGCGCTGATGGATGCCCTTGAGCCTGAGTTCATGTTCGATGCCCAGGCCGACATAGAGAAGCAGGTTCGCCACCTGACGGCGCATGGACAGATCCATTACTTGGACAAGTACCTGTATGCACTGCGGGGAAGATTTCTTTGGCGTGAGGACGAAAGATGGCTACGAGAGGTCAAGGCAGGGTCGATCAGCATCAGCGACTTTGACGCTCGCGTGGCGGCCCGTGATGGTCAACGCGAGGACGACAATCGCCGTCATTGGCTGACCGTGTACGAACGGATCAGCCTGCTTGCGATCTTTTTGGAACACACTGGTACCCATCACCATGGGTCCTTAACAAGGCGATTGCGTGAACGATTCGGGCGTTCAGTTCGGCTCCTCCGTGAACAAACCTCAGGTGGGTTGATCCTCGAACTCGAAGACGGGCCGCGGGTCGGAACCGGTCAAAAGCTCGAGGACGGCTTGGCCCTTGTCACATTTGTCTTAGCCTTGGCTGATGAGGTGAAAGAGACGGCTCCCGATGTTCACTGCTATTTCTCTGCCGTGGATCGAGCCTCAATGCGGTTCAATGCAGCGCCCTCCTCCCCGCCGATGCGTGCAAATCGGCGCACCGATACCCTCGATCTGCAGGAAGCCGGCGTGATCTAACTTGCATATTTGCGATCGTCCATACCCTGAAGGTGTTCTTCATCTTCAGGGCTCTGACCATGCAATTGATCGCTTCCACCCTCTTCCAGGATGCCGCCCCAGTGGCGTCGCCCATCATCGAGCGCTCGTTTGCGGAGAAGGTGGACGAAGCCATTGCAGTGATCAAATCACTGATTCTTGCTGGTAAGCGATTAATCGTGGCGAGCTCGTTCGGAAAAGATAGCTCGGTCACACTGGCGATTGCACTGAAGGCAATGGAGCAGCTGAAGGCTGAGGGTTTCGAAGTGCCGGAACTGCAAGTGTTAAACAGCGACACACTCCTCGAGAACCCTCGAGTGCACTCATACAGCAAGGACGAGATCCGCGCTCTGAAGGCCTACTCCGAAAAGCACGGTATTCCTGTACGCATCTGGGTTTGCAGTCCCAACCTTTCCGAAAATTGGCTGGTCTCCATCATCGGTGGTCGCACCGTCGCTTCATTGCCCGGGAACTCTGCCAAATGCCAACAGCAAATTAAGGCGTCACCGATGGATCGTACGAAGCGCCAGATCAAGGCCGTCATCGAGCAGGAAATGGGACGCGACTTTGCAAGCGATACCATCGTTACGCTGATCGGCACGCGTCGGGATGAATCGGCTGTCCGTGGGCGCAATATGGCCGCCCGTGGGGAGAGCGCCTTCCTTCCTGTGAACATGGCAAAGCCGGGCGAAAAACCCAACTGGATCATGAGTCCCATAGCTGATTTTACGACCTTGGATATTTTCACGTTCCTTTCCCAAGTCACCAATGGGCGTCTGCAGACCTACTCGGACTTTTCTCAACTGACCGAGGTTTACCGGGACTCGGCGGGTGATTGCATGGTGAACGTGATGATCCGAGACGGCGGTGCTGAGCGCAAAACCTCATGCGGCGCCCGCCATGGCTGCTGGATGTGCTTGCGCGTGAGCACGGACAAAAGCATGGAAAACATGCTGAGCCATGAGGAGGGCATATACGACTGGATGAAGCCACTAAACGACTTCCGTAATTACCTCAAATCCCGCCACTACGATCCCAAAGGCCGAAACTGGCTGGCTCGCACGGTCAACCCTGAGAACGGGCATATCAAGATTGCCGCCAATGCCTACTCCCCTGACCTGTGTCTGGACCTGCTGCGCTACGCCCTGACCATCGACGCGGATGAGGCTGAATGGTCTCAGCGCAACCAATGTCCTGCCCGGTTCCAGCTGCTGGGCATGAAGGAGGTACTGGCCATCGATCTGCACTGGTCGAGGTACTCGTATCAGCGGCCATTCACTGCCCTCTCCGAATACAGAGCCATTTTCGAAGAGGGTAAACGCTACTCACTTCCTGCTGAGTACACGGAGTTTCAACGGTCGGACCTCGACATTTCACGGTCCATCGAGGTTCCGTTCGCCGATGCTGAGTTCAACGGCATGTATGAGGGTTTGCGATCGGTAAACGATGAATTGTCCTGCCAGGGCACCCTCTTGAAAAAGGGCATCTACTACACCAACGTCAATGAGACGAACGAGTTCGATCTCGATGATGAAGGGGTTGAGCTCTTCTACCAGTTTGAGCTTGACCGGGCCCTCGAGTACTACGGCCCACACCAGGACGTCTATCCCTCACAGGCCCTGCACTATCTGCTGCGCTATGGCGTTGTATCGTTCAAGAAAGGTGGTCACTCAGCCTGGGACCGCATGCTGCGTATCGGGAACCAGCTGCACCGCCACGGGCTCCGGGAGATCCTCAACAACCCTGATGCCCTGATCGCCAAGCTGAGGGGCGTATCAGCTTCTTCAGGTAGCTCCAAGCAAGCTTCAGCGGACCGTAAACGATTAGCGCCGCGTTGTGATAACGGGCAGTTCCTGATGGACTTCTAAGGGCGGCCATCGCCCTCAGCTCGCTCCAAATTCTCCCAAATCAGAATCTGTATTTTTATTCGGCGCAGTTAATCATGATCGCGATTCCTTGTGATTCATAATAGAAAAGCTGTGCGCGACTACCGCTTGACGACTTCAAGTTGTTGGAAACTACCCGCCTGCCGGTAAGCCTTCTAATCGGCTAAGTGCAACTTCGTCCGGATTTGCCGTCGTGGGGGGAACGAATCTCTAAGCAGGACTACAATAATCGGAACCTCTGAGGAGATTTCATTATGAACTTTTGGTGCTTAATAGGCTTTAGTCTATTCATTTCAGTAATGGCCGGATGCAGCAGCCCAAAATCGGAAAGCGGCATCGCATCCTGTCCGGGCGGAAGATTTTGTCGTGACGACTGCCGAGGAGCCCAGTGTAGGCAATATTGCTACACGGACGGCCGTGACGTGGGTGGATGTGTAATAGGGTCAAATTGCCCACTCCCATGTAACTGTACTGGCAGTGCGAGTAAAAACAATGAATAACCAAGCACCTAAAGATTACCCAGCGTTACGGGTCGATGAAAATGCTGCCAGTGATTTAGAAAAAATTTTAGAAACGCTGATGGCCTTGCCAGAAAACCCTTACATAGCCGGCGCCATTGTTGTCGTGAAAGGTTTTGGAATAATTAGTGAGCTGCTATTTCAAAACAAAGTTCTGAGCGACCTGAATGATATCAAGATAGAACTTGATGAAATAAATAAAAAGGTTGACCAAATACTCAGCATTCTTTCGAATTTAGATTCAATTATGGGAAGAGTTTTAAAAGATCACGAGAAAACAGCTATAACTAACTATTTTTGGTCAGTAAGGTCTGTGCTATTTACCATCATGGCAAATTATGTAAAAGGCGGAAGCAAAGCTCGTAAAAAAATAAGCGACGATGATACCCTACGATTGATGAATGACGCGCACGAAGTATCTAAGAAAATGTTTGAACTATCAAGATGGGGGTATGATGCCCATTTGGGAGTCGCATATGGATACAGTACTTACCTGCTCATTACTCGAGCTATCGGAAAGAGCTATGCAGACCCGACAGCCATGAGAAAGGCTGTCTATGAAAATATAGTGGAAGCTCGCGATGGTTTAACTGAGCAGCGCAAAAATATGTCAAATAAGAACTCTTCGTTATTGGCAAGTCTTCAAGAGCTGGATGTGATCCATCGAAATTTAATACTAGAAATCCATTACCCTACCTTTTGGGTTTCAACCCTAGAAGGGAATTGGCGAGATGGTTTTAATTTTGATTACTCTAGGGATCATAGTTATGAAGCTCCCCATGGGTATATATGGTATGATGAGGCTTCCCCTAGGCTCGCCGTAGTGCCACGCGCACTCGGAAAGACATTTATTCCAGACATGGTGGAAGGCGTATTAAACGAGGCGTCGGCTGCGCTGCGTAACCAAATGTGGCCTGACCAAGATCTAAAAAATATGGATGCTCTTATTGCCTCGGCATCAGCAATTGCAGAAGCAATATTAGTCGCTTAGCTAGGAGACCACTCCCAAGTTGGCCCTGTTGCCTATATCGAAAAATTTATGGGCAAGTAAACGGGGCCGAGTGCTCGCTGAGACCTAATAGACCCGGCAAAGTACAGTGCAATTTTTCAGGATCTGATTACGACAAATTTAATTCTCGAACGCTTTGCCTCTCGCCCTGAAACGACAAAGCCCAGCTCTATAAGCCGGGCTTTTTCATCAAATCATTGCCCCATTGACTGGAGGGGCGGTCGGGCTTGCCTGGACTCTCCCGTTTCCGAGACGCTACGTTCCCATAGCGGACCCTCATCGAGGGTGGAGGTGGTTTGCCCGTGCCGTTCGCTGCTCATTACTGCGCAACTACTGAGTGGAACGAACCTCAAGTCCATCTAACCTGCAGCTGTTTTGCGGATTCTCTCATCCCTGGAATCCGGGGCACCTTCTGCGGACCCCCACGGCGGTGTAGCTGATCGCCGCGGACGTATCTCTACGTCACCACACTGAGTAGTGGCCACTATTTGGTCGTCTAGGAACTGTTCGGCACCAGGTGAGCTCGTGCTCTTTGTGTGCCTCTTTGATTTGTATTCTCCACGGAATTCAGGAGATGCAAGCCCCCAACAAAAAAGGCCACCCCCGAGATGGGAATGGCCTTTGGGTATTGCTACAGCTCGATCAACTTGTAGTCAGTCGTATCGACACTTTTCTTCTTCTTCAACTCAGAGGTGATTTCTTCCTGGGTAGGATTGATCATCCACATCATGAGCTCGTAGTCCGAACCGCTCGCCGGATGAATCCAAGCGTGAACCCGATGCGTGTAGCCACGAGCTTTGAACTTGGCGTCGTCACGTTTGAGCTTGGCATCCTCCTTCTTCGTTTCCTTCTCGAAGGCAGCGTTGAGCTCGGCCATGAAGCAGCTCTCGCACTTACCATCGCGATTGGTGCTGCAGGAAGATGGGTCGAACGCAGGCTTTTGGCAGACATTGCACGGCAAAACCCTTACGGATTCCAGCAGCGCTTGGCAGTCTTGCTCAGTAGCCGTCTCGATCGGAATATCCTTTCGGGCGACTATCGTGTTTCCGCCTTTAGGCAGTGTGACTGTGAGCTGCAAGCCATAGCCCTGATACATGAACACGCATGGGCTGATTTCGGCTGTCAGTTCAACGTCACCTTGGATAGCAGTGAATTTCTGAGTTCTGGAAAGCATGGTATAGCTCCTGAGAATACTCGCGGAGCTACCCCAAGCGGGATGGCATCCCGCGAGGGTTTTGGATGTGCTGCATTGCAGCTGGTGGCGGCAGTTGAACTGCCATTCATTCAGATCGAACACTCGATTTGAAAGAAACTTTTGGAGGGTGCCTGATGGCTGAGGGCGAGTATAACCTGGTGGTGATTGGCGGCAAGGGGGTGATTTAATCTCGCATAAATGGTCACTCCTCCCTCCTCGACTGGCACCCAAGGCCACTAACATACCGTTTCTGGCCTTGTCGTCATTGAGCGACTGTTGCGTGTAGCGCCTCGAAAAGCGGAATGGCCGTTTGTTTATGTAATAAAGCCCGCTGTCAGAATGTGACAGCGGGATGTCTGGCGCTATTGCTTGCTGACGACACCTTTGATCGTAACTGGTCGACTCTCCCGCGCTTCAATCTTCAGAGGCGTTCGGAGCACAGGGGCATCGTTGATCGGGTTAACTGTGACTTGCACCGTTGCCGGTAACGACCAGGCGCCCTGATTATCCTGGG
Source organism: Pseudomonas sp. PS02303 (assembly GCF_029959925.1). Taxonomy (NCBI): domain Bacteria; kingdom Pseudomonadati; phylum Pseudomonadota; class Gammaproteobacteria; order Pseudomonadales; family Pseudomonadaceae; genus Pseudomonas; species Pseudomonas sp. PS02303. Next base: position 129,067 of record NZ_JASCOM010000001.1, on the reverse strand, counting down.
CCCTATAGGTGAGGCTGGTGACCCCGTTCCAATCTTTAAAACCAGTAAACGTGAGCACGTTCCCGACAATACTCACACTTCCCTGAGTCGTTGGCGGCGCACTTACGATTTGAAAAACCGTCGGCGGCGGTGAGTCGATATCGGAACCACTCAGCTGCACGCTGCCGGAGGTATCTTCGTTCAAGGTAAGGGATTTTGCATTAGCCACGGGTGGGTCGTTAACGGGGTTTACGGTAATGAACGCCGTCGCGGCGTTAGATGGCGCTCCCTTTGAATCGATTGCCCTGTAAGTTACAGACGTGGAACCGCTCCAGTTCGCCGGAGGAGAATAATAAAGCACACTCCCAGATAACCACGCAGTTCCGACTGACGGCCCGCCGAGAATTTGGAAAGAGTGGTAATCACCTGCGTCAGGATCGTAGATAGGCAGCCCGACGGCACCAACAGTGTCCTCATTAGTTACCAGAGAAGCATTTCCCGCTGTCGGAGGTGTGTTTGTCACCCCAACAGAGACGATTACAACGTTTGAATAATCATCGATAGTGTTGCAGTTTTGACATAGTTGCCATCCAACAACCACTGCAAATTCGTACTCTCCTGGGACAGTAGGGCCACCGATGACGCTATCAGGAAATATCGTCACAGTAGCCGTCCTGGATGCCCCGCCACAGGAAACAAACCCGCCGATAGAACCATCAACAATAACGGTGGCGACAGTGAATAAGCCGGAGGAGCCTCTCGGACGCCATAATATGTTGGCGCCAATATTAGGGGTTCTCCCCATACCTGATGCAGTGCAAGCATTCCCAACACGACTCGGGAATGTAATGGTAGCGTTTATCTCGCTGTAACCCACAGGCACTTGGGATGGCATACTTATAGTCGTACCCGGTGTCTGAGGATAGAGAATACCGTCCCAGATGTACGCTCTCGCGCACAAACTTGTAAACGAAAAGGCCAACATAGTCAGTACACAGAGGGAATAGCGAATAAGTGAAGCCATGTTTATTGATCCACCCGGGTTAGAGCGCGATTATCTTTCAGAAAACCATGCATGTGGCAAGTTCTAGGAACTCCGCCAGGTTGAATAATCAAATCCGCATGTGACTTCCAGTTAATTAGTTGGAAATCTGTACCGACACAGTCCTTATCGGTAGATACAAAATCAACAGCCTGCCCCGCGATGTTGGATCCAAGCCCTTCCACCTTGCCATTTAACTGAACAACACCAAATTGGCCTACTGACGAATCGGCAACCTTCACGTAAATAGTTGCTTCGTAATCCACCATCCCAACTTTCTTTTTGAGAGCGATATACTGCCCTACCCCCTGACGTTCAAGATCAACATCCTCAACAGTGTCTATATGAAACAGGGAGTACGCAGTCACGCCTCCAACTACCAAAGCGAATATTACTAATGGCAAAGCCAATATATTGCGTGTCATAAAATCATCTCGTAACACCGGAAACTGCGCAGGTGCACTTGGTGGAAAGGTCTAGAGGTGAGAACAAGGCGGGCCGCCATCAACCCTCCTGTTCGTCCTCTTCCGATTCGTCTGTGATCCGCCTGGACCATGTGAGCGTGCCATCGCTACCGAATACGCACTCGTAGTTGGGGTCATTACGGTAGCCTTCGGCGATGGCCAATTTCATGGCCCTGTAGGTCTCGGGTGAACGGGGACGCTCGTTGATGGGGATCCCACCTTCATGTTGGTACAGGGAAACGATCTGGTCCCATTGCGCGATCAGCCCTTTCCAGTCAGGCCCATACGCGGCCATCTCGTGTACCCGCGGTGCCCATTCGGGTACCAAGTCCAGCAGGCGCAGACAGCGACCGAGATCTGAGCAATCGGACGGGGCGTAGCCCTCGCACGGTTCGCCAAGCATGTGGGCGCAAATCGATGTGCTCGATGCGCCGGTGTCATCTGACAGCAACCAGCTGATCACCCGTCGCTCTAGTGATTTCAATCCTGTCATCTTGCGTCTCTGGGAGGGGAGAGATTGAGTTCGCCGCACTCTGGTCGGGCACTTTCTCCTGACCATGTCGCCGGCCTGATAGAACAAGCGTCTCATGAGCCATAGGGAGGAGAGGGTCGAGTTCATCCCAGTTTTGGGTTCAGACACAGCGCCGAAGGGGACTGGCTCCCGTTACTATCCCGCCCTGGGCAAACTTGCATTTGCCCGGGATCGTGAGACCTTCGATTCAATGAGTTCCCCTACCAGGACCGTGACATGCAAGTTCTCACTGACGCAAAAGTCTCGACGTACTTCAGCTGGAACCGCGACGCTGATGATCGCTCGCAACTGACGCTCATCATCCAGGCGAATGGTGCGACCCTGGCCTACGAAGATTCTTTTCGCGAGAGCGCCTCCCTTGCCTTGAGCGCTGAAGAAGCTCAGGCCCTCGGCGCTGACCTTCTAAAGCTGGCGCCCACCAGCAATGGAGTTGTCTCCTATCAAGAGCGGGCCGGCGCATCGACAAATCGCGTTGACCCAGAGAGCGGTCTGATAATCCGGGTCGTTCACAACACTGATGGTGATCCATACCGCGAGGGGGTACGCCTGGAAATCAGCCGACCCGACTACACCGAGGTCCTCTGCATGGACGTCGACGCATATACTGCGCACCGCTTGGCGAACAGTCTTAGGGCATATTCCCTCACAACGTAACCCGCCCATGGCCTGCCCGGGTTAGACATTCCGATCCGTGCAGCCCTGATTAGGAAACCCAGATGAAATTTCGCGTCCTCTCTGTAGCGATCGACACCACCACCGCCCCGCTATCACTGGTCCCGCCCTTCTCGCTGGAAGCGCCGCGTGAAGAGGTAATCGACACCCTGTCAAATGAAGGTTTCACGCAATGCCAAACCCTTCGCGATGTTGAAGTTACCTACGAACGGTTCTGGAACTTTCTCAATGGCGACGATGCAGTGCATGACCCAAGACAGAAGGTGAAGGTCTTACTCGTCGAACGACTACCCAACGCGTAAGCAGTTATCTCGGAACGGCCAAGGTCCCCAACCAGCTACACCAACAAGAGAAAAGCCAATGATCATTAATGAATCGCTTGCGGACTCTATGATTCGTTCTACAGCCGCCATAGGCAGTCTTGCAGGTCGTATTCTCAAGGATCGACCAGCAGCTACCCGTGGTGGTTCTCCGAAATCTAAAGCATCTCGCAAGGCTGCCCGTCGTGCCCGACGCACAACACGACGCGGCTAGGAAAGGCTCGCACCAGGTTATCAAGCCCCACCTTAAACATGGGGCCGCGTGCGTAGAAGGCCGAGCATTTGGGGCCGCTTCGGGTATTGGATGAGTAGGCAATCTTGCCTATTCGCTTGTATAGGCAAGATTGCCTATTCAGATTAAGCGAGGGACGCGTGGACAATCGCACACGTTATCTACAACTGCTGAAAGACTACGGGATCACCCAGGCCAAAAGTGCTCAACTGATTGCAGCGGTTACTGGCCGCCCTTGCGCAGTGCGCACAGTCCGATCATGGGTTAACGACCCTGAAAAGCCTAGTTCAACACCGTGCCCGGATTGGGCCGTTGCCAAGCTCGAACAGGCAATTGAATACATGCAACGCGCGCTGGCGCGACGTGCAGAAAGCTTCGGGGAATTGACCGACCATGGCAATACCGTCGAGCAATAAGCAAAGCAGGACCGAAAATGAATCGTGAGCCACGGAGCTACATTACCGCCGAAGATCTACTGCCGGAGTTTGAACATTCCCCAGAACCGGAGGACGGCGCTCGTTATGTCGTCGCACGACACGGCCCGGACGGGATTATGACTATCTACACCCTTCGCCCGTATTATCGGAAGGCAAGCGATTCGTGGCTTTTTACTTCGGGCTCGCAAGCGCGCAGCGATGAGGATTATTGGCTGCCTGAAAGGCAGTTTGATGAGGCCATGACGAGGGCTGAAGAACGCAGCCAAGTGCGCCGACTGGGCATCTTCAAGGCTTAGGCTTTCCACTTAAGATTCACCGCTGAAGGATTTCAAATGCTGTACCTGCTCTTATGTTCCCTGGTGATGATCGTCGCCATGTCCAAAGTCCACAAAGTAGTGCTGCAGATGCTCGAGTTTATGAGCACACCGGAGGTTGCACGACCGAATCCGGTCGCGGCCTTGATCCCTATACTGGTGGCCACAGCCTATACCGCACCAGTAATGACCCTGTTCTTCGGAGTCTTTTACACCGGCGAGAATGTGCGGGTCGATGCCAGCAGTGGCCGCATGCAGATATACCTGCTCCTTTCCGGCGCTCTGGTAATCCTGGTCGCAGCGTTCATCGGAGCACGAAAGGCCTGGTCTGACAGAAAACTGGCCTTCTGGGCTTGCGGTCGTCTTGTCATTCTTCTCCTCGCGGGCACGGTCGGAGTGCTATCAGCCTACAAGCACCTGACGTTCTTCAGCTCCGATAATGACGGCATCGCCAACGTTGAGCTTTTGCGCGATGAGGCCGACCTCGGCGACATGAAAGCATGCTCAAGTGGGGTCGCCCTGGTGCGATTCAGAGACACTGGCCCCCTCGCCTACCGCTGCCCCACTAGCGTCCTCTTCAATCAGGATTCTCAGCAGCCCTTCACGCCATGGCCTGACTACGTCGAGGGCAGCAGTGAAGACCTTGCGGTCGCCGTGCGCGATATCAAAGCTGCCGTAGAACACGAGGCATCTCTTCAGCAGCTGGAGCGCTAGGCCCACACCTGAGCCGCCTCGACACCCATGACGACATTTCTCGCTTCTTCCACCAAGGTCAGATGACAAGAAGCTGCTTGATGTCGTCATCGTTCAACATGAAGACTGGCGCCGTGCCTTCGGCTCCCGGGCTCCCCATCAAAGCGAGATCTGCGTACATGTCCCTTGTGAGGGCAAAGCCTTGCTGCGCAGTCGGTGGCGTGAAGATCCCCTTGAACTCCAAGCCCGCACGCTCGTAGAACGGAACCAGATCATCGCTGCACAGCAAGCAAGTGCCTTGCGAATCGTCGAGTACACCCCCCAGCAACTGGCTGCCAATGCCATGTCCTCTGAAGGCCTTGAATACGAAGATTTTGTGCAAATACCGAGGCATGGCTGGATCTGGGTGCACGAAAAACATGGCATAGCCGTAAAGGCGACCGTCGTCATGACTGATTGCAATCTTTAGGTGGCCAGCGCGATAACACTCTTCAAGGATGCCAACGACATGGCGGATCGCCTGCAACGTCTGAGCTTCGGAGAAGCCCATGAAGTGCATGGCGAGCCCGGGTTGTCCTAATAAATCAGACAAAATCCCTTTCGCATCATTTTCAAATATCGACGGAAGGAAGCTCTCAACGATGTCATGGGGCACCGCCCACTGCTGTGTCATGGAAGTTCTCCGTGAGTTAAGAGGACCAAAAATGGGGCCGACCTACTGACAGCCCTCATGGCGCGCTTGGGCAACCAGCGAGGCTGTAGTGGGCTTGATTCTGACTTCACCGTGAAGGAGGTAAACCCGTTGCCCTGAGCTCGGTTATAAGATCCCGCGGGTGACAGACAGTCCAAGCTGGGTTGCTAGAAGCACGGCTACATCTTCGGACTCGGCACAGTCAATCCAATAGGCTGGGTCCTGGACGACCGCAATCGCAACCGGCGGCACGTCCGGTACTTCATCATGACGATAGAAGTAAACATCGACCCCTTGCCGAAGGTAATCAGCCATCGATGCACGATTTTCAGGGAAGCTGCGCATCACGTGATCGATCTGAGCCTTGCTCAGCCCACCCAGGTTTGCCTGGCGCGATACCCTCGTTTTCTGGTTCTTCATCGATGTTCCATTCCTTATTCGTTTTCGCGAAGCCACGCACTTACCCGTGAGGGGCGGCGCCGTCCAGTTAGGACGATTGGAAGAGCGCCAGCCACTGCTGGCACAATTCCGTCGCGGTATCGTTGCATATCAGTGGCCCGGCAAACGCCCCACGCACGTCATCTGCCAGCCATGCCTCAACCGGCTCGCGCAATTTCATCTCGAACTGCAGCAAGGTCAACAACGGGATTTCAGGATGGCAGCGCCATGTCAGCGCCTGGGCATATCGGAGACTGTCGATCGACGCCATCCGATCTGTCACATTTTCCTGTGCGGCAACAGCGAGGGCCTTGCGGGTCCGTTCAACCACCTCAATCTCAACTGCCATAGTGCCTCCGTTATTTTCCCCGTGTGGATCTGCGTTTTAGGTTTTCGGGAACGCCGGCTTTAATCTGCGTCATTCATCTGGATTTTATGTCCAGAAGCTGTGTTTTTTTGATCCCAGCAATCATTTCCTCGCGAACCCCGGCCTCCTCCGCGTACGCTGGCCACAACTTCATGGCCTCACGAACTTGTTCGATGACCGACTCTGGGTTGAATCGACCGATCTGCCTAGCGAGGATGCGCAAATCCTCCAGGGTGAAGCCTTCACGTTTGCCATTGATACTCATCTGATGGCTCGATACCCAATACGAGTCCGCTCGGTAGGACCAGGCCAAATCGTAGGCCGGTGAGAGGACCCATTCGCCGGTCTGGTCCATCGACGCGGAAAAGTTCTTCGTATGGTCATCGTTATTGCAGCCTAGGACATTGAAAAGAGCCCGACGGTAGAGCTCAATCGCATCGTCACGGGAGAGCTTCATGCGGCGCAGCACCTGAAACGCCTCCTCATAACTGAAGGCTCCCGGCTTGGTGAAATCAGCATGTGCCAACGCGCAGAGGGTTTGGACGTGGAATTTCTCGCCGTCATCGGTTCTGTCGAAGCGGCGCGTACAGAAGTGACCCCGGCCATTTTCCTCAATCAAGCGGCATTCGGTCATGTCGATACCGGCCGCTTTCGCTAACCGAGAATAGGCATACTCGATCCGACCGAAGCCAAGAGGATCACCCAAGCTGCTGGCGCCTTTCTCCACATCGAATTTCAACAGCCAGTGTGTGAAACCCTTTGGTGCAGGAACCTGACCAGATCGGATCTCACCCTGCTCATTCATGGCGATGACCGCTTTTGGCCTGGCGCCGCCCGCACTCGTACCAATCTGAAACAATCGGTGCATCGCGTCATCCTCGGCCGTCGTCGTCTCGTGATTGGCGAACTTCGCGGTGAAGCTCTCACGATCGGATAGAACGTCACCGGCAAGCGCCACCAGGGACTCGAGCTCAACAGGGACGCTGGCTCCCAAACCACCGTTGATTACCGGATCATACTCGAGGGCGCCCATTGCACGATGCCCCGTGTAGAGCAGGCGTTCGACCGGGCTAAAGGATGCTTTGTCCCGCCCTTCACGTGCCAGCCATGCGTCGATCAACGCATTACCAAAGTCATCTGGCAGGGAGTCAGACAAGCACGCCGGCAGCCCTTTGAAGACCTCAGGATTGAGACCGGGAAATGAGTAGATGGTGCCAGCGCTTAACGGCATCGTCAGCGGAGCGATCTCAAGCCCGGTGCTGATAAATTCTGGAAAGTACTCAAAGCTACCAAGCCTCTTTTCTTCATCCCAAACCAATGCCCCGACAGGCTGCCCCCAGAGGCTTACTCGTGCTGTGCTGGCTACCATTCGCTGCTGTCCTTACTAACTCGCTTGCTGTGAGTGACTGAAGGATGGCTTTTGCCCTCCCTCGCTGTGAGCTTTCCAGTTGAGTGCCGTCCCACACTACCTGTAGCGCGAACGCGCACAGCGCCTTTCATCTTGAGGACCTGGATAGGAGAAGCTGGGACCTCGGGAACGATCTGATTCACTTGATCGAGCATTCCTAGCGCCCGCATTACCGCGATGAGCGTCGTTAACTTTCCTTGACCGCGCTCCAACTGGACGATAGTTGGCTTGCTCACACCCACCTCTTCTGCAAGCTGGTCCTGCGTCTTATTCCGGTTTAAGCGTTGCTGCTGAAGTCGTGCCCCTAGCTCAACGGCAATTGCGTCGTCAGTCATGCCATGAATGTTCATAGAGGAAACCTTTCTTTACGTAAATACGAAAATCTCGCCTCAAGGAAAAGAAAGCTTAACCTTGTTTACACAAAGCTTACCCCCAACCAATCTATCCATCAAGGTAAAGAAATGTTTCCTTTATTTGTAATAATCAGCGATTAGATAAAGAAATCTTTCCCTTAATGATAAACAAACCCTGAACCTGCCCTTTCTCCGAGGTCATCCTCGGATGTGCACGCGTAAGTAAGTCACCAACTCCTGGTGCCGCGGGTCCGCCTCCAACGGTGGCGCAGCGGTTCGGATGGCTTCCAGACACTCGGATAGATTGGTTGGTGGCCACTGGGTTTGCTCACCAATCACCAGGCTCAAAAAATCCAAGGCCTGTTCTGGGAAAGTCCTGCAAAGGTCCGCTTTATGAAGCATGCGTACCGCGGTATCTGGATGCCCCAATGGCTGTAGCCAAGCACGAAGCATCTCCAAAGCCTCAGGGAATGCTCCGCCCGCCGCTACACACAATCGGGAGAGGGTCTCGGCAATCACCGGCGTCATAACATCCTGGCCTTTTGGCCAGAGGTTGTTGATAAAGGGGGCCACCCGGTTCGTCCAGTAGTCCGCACGTTGATCGCCCGCACCTTCCAGAGCATTAACCAACGCATTTGCCGCGTACCGCAATCCTTCTGGAGGGAGCGCGCGGACGGCGCCAGCAAGCTCGGAGGACGTGAATGTATCGCCCTGATCCAGTGCGGCATAGGTCAAGAGTGAGGCGTACTGCACACGATGTTTGCCCAAGGCTTCATAGTGACGAGCGGAATCCAGAAACGAGCCCTTCAGCACCTCCATCAGAGGACGGTATAGGCGGGGCGACCACAAAAAACCTTCCCATGCCGCGCGAGCTTCATGCTCAGAGGTCTGCCATTCAAAGTGAGGTAGCAGGTTTTCCGAGGCCCATTCAGAGTCAACCCGGAACAATGCAATAACATGGGCCGCGAGCAAGACCCGCCCATGCCGATATTTTTCAATGCCACCATCGCAGAGTTCCGTAAAAGTGGGCTTAAGCTCCACAGGCAACCCTTTCCCGTCCTCCAGTGACCGCCGATACCACCATTGGAGCAGCGCCTCGGTGACATGCCCAACGGGATGATTAATGGCTCGTCCAACGGGGTCATCCGTATCATTGCCGTCGCGGGTGTGCAGCTCCAGGACGCGATGCCCGAGCGTGAAGAATTCCTCCTCGTGCCCAACAAAGGTTTTAGCGACGGTCCTCAGCCAGTAGCTCACACCGTGCGTTACGGATGCCATGGCCTCATCCGGTGCGCCAGCCAATACGGGTGCCATATAACGCCAGGCGCGTGAGACGTGCTTGTCTTCTGACCATGCCTGCAGCGCCTCGCGCCAGCGGCTTGCCGGCCAACAATTCTCTTGTGCAAGAGCCCACAAGGCGCAGGCCGTAGTTGCAAAGTTGTCGCGGCAACGCTCCCTCCAGTCATCTTGCTGGAAGTAATCGGCGTCTGGATGCTGCTTTAACCACTGAATCAGTTCACGGCGTCGGCGGGGAGTGGCAGTGAATTTTCGCCAGTTATCGTCGCTTCCGCTCCAGAAAGGAAACTCATCGCTTTGATCTTCCGCCAAAGCCCACTCTGGGTATTGCCGGCTGAGCGCATCCAGCCGTTCCTGTCCCTCCGGGCTCAACGTGGCGCCGGCGCCGATGACCTTTGCCAGCCGTTGCCATACTTCCCGATCCAGGATACGTGCCAGCCGCTCGGGATCGGCGTCGGCATTGAACATCGAGCGCGGCGGACCGACAAGAATGGCGCGCTCAAGCTCCAGGACCACCTCAGGATCGCCTTTCTCCGACAGGGCAACGAGCAAGCGTGTGGATTCACGCTCAGTCTCCAACGACCAAAGCCACCAGTTGTCATCCGCTAATAGCCATTCCAGGGCCCGGCGACTACCTATGACATCACCTTTTGTTGCAGCAAAAAATGCCAGGCGCTTGAAAAGAGGATATTGGACGGTCCACCAGAGCTCCGCCTCGAGGGCCGCGCGGACTGGGTTAACCGCAGCCGTGGCCAGCCAGGCATCCCGCGCCAGGTCGATAAGCGCTGTCCAGTCGTTGTAGTCGTTGTTCTGTGGGTGCACATCGATCGACGGCTGCTGTGAGTACGAGTTGTCACGCCTGTCATCAGCGTCCCCCAGCTCCCTCATCAGGTCGAGCGCGTCTCGCAGCAGGCCTGTGAAATCGGCGAGAAGATCGGGCAGCGCTCCTTGCCAGCGTTCGATACTGGACAGGTCCTTCAGGTTGGAATGGACGTCATCCGCCACCAGGACGAGCTCCCATCCAACCAGATCCCTGAGTCGTTGTTGCTCTTGGTCTTCACCCTCCGCGGCGGAGGAACCGTAAGGCGCACGCAACGACACACGTGGCGACAGTAACTCCCTGAACTCAAGGCGTAGAGACGAAGTAAGCCCATCACGATTGAATCGGTTTCGCCAACGGTATAAATCGAGCGCCCGCGGACCGACTTTAACGCGGCCTCCGAGCAGCAGCCGCCAAAGGGTACGCATCAGAGGCCCGGGTACCCCATTGGGAGCACCCGTTCGAATTCGGGTCAGTTCGTCGGTTTTACCTTCGCGCTCGAGTGTGGCCAGTTGCTCTAAGCTGTGCTCGATACCCGAGGCAAAATTGACGTGCAAACGGCCGCCCCAATTGATGAGCCAAAGCAACAATGCAGGATCATCCAGGTGACGAGTCAGCCACCGCGCCAAATGCCCCATCACCGCATCCCACTGACCGCTGACGCCGTCGCTTTCTACCACGCTCATGAAGGGGGCCAACGTGTAAGGCAAGGGCCTACGCATCAAGCTGAAGGCGAGCTTGTTGTCCAGGCGGGCATTCGGAGGCACCCCATACCGGGCAAGGTCTATATGGCCGAAGCGAGTCTCACTCAACGGCGTTAGCCAATCCAACGAAGGCACCGGCTCTAGATCCGCAAAGCGCTTGGCAGGCAGGCCGTGACGGTCACTTAACGCCCAAAGCATGCGACCCACGAAATCGTCCTCCTTGGTACTTGCCAGAGGGCGAGCAATCGCGCTTTCAACGACGATGCGTTCCTTGCCACGCACACCGTCACGGTAGGTTTCCGCCCATGCCTGCAGGGTCTTGTGCAGGTACGTGTGACGACGGTGTTCCTTGTAGAGGATTGGTGTGACGTTCTTGGCCTCCCACTCGTTGGCGCGATCTTCCTCTTCGCCTCGGGAATAACTGCCGAACGCGAACATCTCCGGGGACGATTCGCCGAGCAGCCGGTCGGCAGCGAGAGCATCCATCATGTACCGAAGAACGGGGTCGGCGATGCTGTAACCCACGAAACAGACGGTGTAATTGCGGAACAGCTCGCTGACGAATCCCGCGGCCCATCGCTCAGTGAGGTACGCCAGGCCAAAATCACCGCTGGAAATCACCAGGCGATCCAGTTCACTTGCTGTGGGGTCCTCGCTCAGTAGGCCGTGCAGATACACCAACCCGTCCCAGCGCTTTTTTGGCACGGGTAACAGGGGGGCTTGGAAGGCGTGGACCGGAAAGGTCTCCGCAGGGGTCACCTCTTCGAACAAACGGTCGAAGTTTGTAGTGATCAATCGCGTGCGCCCATCGCGAGTCCTGCCCAGGTTCAACAGGGCCTTGTGGGTTGCGGTGGCCTTGGGCGAGCTCAGGTCTGGCGTGAGAATGCTCGCCATCGTCTGCCGAACTCTCGGGCGCCCAACTACAGCTTCTAGGAGTCCTACGGCGGTGTCGTATTGCTTGGACTTGATCGCCAGTTCCTGTACCGCACTCGCATTCGGCTCAAGGCGGCGATACAACTCCTCCACAAGGCCGCGGAACCCTGGCAAGCGTGCGGGGTAGGAGATACCTGCCCCACAGAAGAACACCACGCGCCCCTCCTCGTGCGCCTGCAGCAAACGTTCGGGAATGTAGGGGCCATTTTGGACGAATTGCGGCATTCAGCGGACCTCGGAAATCATCCGCACCCGGGCATCTGGCAGCAGCGGGTAGCCGGCTTCAGTGATGGCGGAGTGCGTGACCTTAAGGGGGACGAAATCGCCGGGCAGGCGGTCGATGGTGTTTCGGTGGGCCGCCAATACCAAGGGAGCTGCGCCTGTAGCTGGCTGTGTGATCAGTCCATCTCGCATTGGCTATCCCTGAGTACTATTCGGACGGCATAAACAGCGATCCAGTAGTCTTGCACAACCGTCAGGTGCATGTGCAGTTGGCGCCGGCGGTATTGGCAGCGCTCGACCGCTCAGGACTCAAAGTCCTGTCGAGGACGCTCGCGCTTGAGCAGCGCTGATCAGTCGATTAATTCTCCGATTCCAGGAAGATACGCCACATCCCATACTGCTGACCTTCCTTCCAACTGCCCTCCAGGCGGCGACCATCGGCTAGGTGCAGCGTCCCGCTCGCCTCAAACCCTTTACCGCGAATGAGGTAATGCCCTTCCCCCTCTGCTTCCCCGATGTACTCAACGAGCTCGCCGTCGTTCATGTATTTGACGATAAGCTGCTGTGGAGACATCTCGACGATGCACTCCGCTTGAAGATCTGCAGGTGCTTGAGGATAGAAGGTGTCCATCTGTGATTTTGCGAAGCGCTGGGTGCTCATCTGGCTGGCGTCCTGATTACTTTGGCTGGTCGTGCGCGCATCGAGGCGCGGATCAGGATAGTAGATGTGAGCTGCCGCCTCAGGCAAACACACAAGCTCAATGTGGACCAGCACAGGGAATCACCCCCCCCTTTTCTATCTCTTGCGCGCCACCAGGATTACCACCGACACGGTGGTACCGGCAAAAGCGTTCTGGGCCAAGATTACGAAGGGGTGCCGAGCGCGAAATATTTACCTGACACAGCCCATGTGCCTCGCCAGCATTGAGCAATGGATCAGTGTGCGTCTGCGGCGAGCATGGGGCGTCAGTTCCGAGATTAAGTATCGAGGTCTGCGCCCTGAATCCCGGTTAGTGATAACCCAAGGGCCAGGCAATCGAGTTGGCTTTCATGCGCCGCGAGCTGGAGAGTGGGCCGGAGGTTTATCGGGCCTGTGATGTTTCCAGCAGACGATCAGCCGGCTCTACCGCCAAGCGGGGATTAAGCTCGGCAGCTCTCACAGTGGACGGCGCTCACTGGCTGCTCGTGTATTGGCTGCAACCGGCGACGTGGTGACAGTGCAAATGATCCTGGGCCACCAAAGCTGGTTCACAGCAAGCCTTATCTGACGGTCGATCAGGAAACTCTGCGCCGGGCATACGAACTGGCTTTGACGTAGGTTTCGTACCGCTGAGGGGCGGGAATAAGGGGTTGCAAACTGCTGGAGTGTGGGAAAATACCGGTACTGAGTTGGGATTTCGACCATGGCCGTTATCCTGAGAAATATTATGCTGAAAGGCCTGATGACACGCTGATTTATGCCTGAACATGGCCTTGTGTTTCCGGCGACCCGTGAGACGCTGAACCCATAACGAGTACCGAGGAAATCGACCATGGCAGCCACAACCAAAATCATCCAACCGGGCGGGCTTAAAAAGCGTCTGATCGGCACCATCAAAGCCGCAGTTAAAAGTTCCTCAGTGGCCCACACCTGTGACTGGCTGGTCAGTGAGGGTTATGCCTCTGATGCCGTCCACGCTCGCGAGCTGGTCAACTCCGCTCTAAACGCATAGGAAATCGCCCAATGCAAACTGCTATCCACGCTCGAAACACCCTAAATGCCGCTGGCATCACTCTTTCGCTCGGCCACACGCTGTTGACCGACGATAGCGGACAGTTTGACCCGAGCGGTTCCGGATTCGTCGCTGTTCATACCGGTGGCGGCTGCATGGCGCTGCGCCGTGACTGTGGTGATTTTTACATTCTCATCACCTCTGAAGATGGGAGCGATGTACCCGATATGCAGGATTGGGATAGCAATCTCATCGGTATTTACCGCGAGTCTGATGATGAGGAAATTGCGTGTGTCGCCGCGATGGAATGGCAACAAGTACTCTCCGACTAACCAGACTGCCCCGGTTCGCCGGGGCTGTCGAAAGCCCTCTTTCTCAAGTCGGTTTTCAACAGTCACAGACACAATGGAAAAGTCTCTGCATTATTCATAATGCCCGCCCAGTTGCGGGCTTTAGCAGTACCAGGGCGCGGTTGTCGCGCTCGCATATTGGGAGTTGGATCATGTCAGCCGTGAGCCAGAAAAAACCTACGATACTGGAGTTGTTGCAGATTTTTGTGATCGCTTCCGCCCTCATCACCGCTGGCACCTATCTGTATACCTGGAGTCACGATCTGGCCCCGCAGCAGGAGCAAATCGTCAAGCTCATTGGTGCCGCCATACCCATACCATTTGGCTTGGCTGTGGCGTATATCTGGTGGGCTTTTCAAACCCCAATTACCGCAGCAGTGGGCAAATTCAGCTCAAGCCTTGTAGGCATCCAGCGCAAGGCTAAAGCCATTTTTTGCAACCTGATAAATCGGTTCAAATAAGGGCAATCATGTTCACAGATAAAGCTCATCGAGCAATAAAGTTCGGCGCAATCTACTCGGTTGGGTTTCTGGTCGTTATGGCTGCGCTGGTGATTATTTTCCTGCCGAGCCTTCAGCTTTCGAGGCTCGCAGTGGTTGGCCTGTTCTTCCTAAGCATTGCACTCGGTGGGATGTTCGGCATTCGTACCGGCTTCAAAGCCGAAAGTTAAGGGAATAGACCATGCCCCATCGAATTGAAAACCCCTTCGGCTTCCCACCAGAAAAGCCGACTCCCGACTACTGGGAAGGTCAGGCCGACTTTCTCCAGGCGCAGGCTTTTATGATCGCAGAACGCAATGTGGGTTCGCTCCGCGACGATCCCGAACGCCGCCTTTTGGCGATTGGTCAAATGCAAGGTTTCCTTGCTGCACTCAACGAGACCGTTCCTGCCGAGACGTTCAATCATTATCTGGAGCAAATGCGAACGCTCGATGTGCCGGGCGATGATACCGAAGGCTTTTTGAATCACTTTGAGCCGCGAGCGCTCAGTTAGCGGAAATGTCGTCCAGCTACACCCAAGCCCAGCCGTCGAACGTTGGGCGAAGCCAGTAGAGGCACCGGGAAGGCCGGTAAGCCAAGAAGGAACTGAAAGCATGAAAGTCCCAAGCATCAACACCCTGTTGGCAGCCACACTCCTTGCCAGCGTCTCACTGGCTGCTCAGGCAGATCAACCACCTACGCTGTGGAAGGTGCAAGTAACAGCTAAAACCCCTGCTGGCCCGCAACAGTTTGTGTTGACCGTTCCAGACGGTGATTGTGTCAGCGCCGATGTCAAAGACCCGGGCGGGACCAAGGCTGCGCTGAAAGTGTGCATGGGGAACACACCCTCGCCGCATACTCTTTACGGCTGGCTGATTACCGATCCTCAGGAAGCTGCAAAAACTGGCAATGGAAAATTTGAGAAAGCAGAAGCCTTTTCGGTGGGAACTGCTGGCCGATCTGTTGAAGCAGTAAGCTCGCTGTATTCCGTGTCGTTTTCTAAGTTGTAGGTAGACCCCTATGGGCTGGGTGGGACGAAAATCACCCAGTCGAAAACAAGCTCAACGAACATCGGAGATGAACATGCAAATCGAAGCTGCAATGAACTTGGACGATCTTGCTGAACTCATGGGCTCCGGCACAACCGGGCTGCAAGCCGTTGGCATGCGCGATATGCTCATTGAGCAGTACCAGGGCCAGAGCACTGAAGACGTTCCCGAGGTGGATTGGCTGACCTTGTTGGATCAGGTTGTTTGATTCAGGTCCGTTAGCCCCTTGAATGGGCTAAGCCCATAGAAGCCCCGGAAGGCCGGGTGACATAAAGGAAAATTAAGGCATGAAAGCTTGTACGATTATCACCACCTCCGCGCTGGCCATGCTGATGTCAGCGTCGGTATTTGCAGCTTCGCTAAGCAACGTTTATCTCATCGGTAGTGTGTTCCAAGGCGATGAGGCAATCACTAATTTTGCTGCGCCAATCGTGCTCGGCGGCACATTGCCGGTGAAGAGTGAGAACCCTACTGGCGATGATGGAAACAATGTACGGCTCGAATTGACTCCAGAATTATCCGCCGAAAACCGTGTGACGGTGTCTATCACGGCGAAATGGAGTGCGGGGGCTCCATCGAGTTCAGTGGCTGGAGGAATGCTTAACGAGAAAGTTGAATTGGCTCAAGGAGAATCCAAGACCATTCCTTTTGGAGACTGCGGATATGCAGATGACAATAAATCCAGCTGTAAGTACAGACTGGTTTTAAGTGCAACCTTGCAACGATAGCGGAAAGTCTCATGCAACTGAATTTTTCAGAACCCACGATTGAACGTCTCCAAAAGTATCGCGACGCTCGAAAAGCATACGTCTCGCTTGATCCAGCTTCGGATCAATCACTTGCCCATGAAGTTGGAATTAACTACCAGGTTGCTATTGAAGCGTTGGCTTACTCGGTTCTTTGTGAAGCAGACCGACAAGCCCCAAAGGGCTAGGAATTGACGCAGCCACGCCTAAGCCCAGCCCATGCTGGGCCGTGCCGTTTTTGCGTGTCACGAAGGATGAATGCGAACGGATAACCGAATTGATTGACGAAATTCGGAAGAGACTCTCGCCGAGAATAACCTTCATGCGAACCGAAATTGCCCACGCATACAAAAATTGAGGGAAATGCCAGATGAGTGATAGCCCAGATCTGATCATAACTGCCGATAACACCCGAACTGGAGAAACGGCATTTGCCGAATTTGAGCGAGCTGAAGCCTACGCTTTGGCCCGACTGGTCAGGAGCTTGAACCTGATCGATTGTCGTTCCAAAGCCATCAGCGACGATGATTCACACCTGATGAAGGAAGCGTTGGAAAAGTTACAGAATTTCTTCGTTGCTGCTGGTGTCGCGCCGTGGTGAATCACACTAGCGACACCTGGCTCCCGGCCGTGGATTAATGAAGGAAAGATCCCCTGTACGACGGGCTGCGGCCGCACCGCCCATCAAATAGCAGCCATCCCGATAGTTTCGCATTAATTTCCGACGCCCAGAGGGGGGCCTTCACGACTCTCGATGCCGATGCCGATGCCGATGCCGATGCCGATGCCGTGATGTTGGCTAGTTGAGGTTGTACCCATGCAAGCGGGTCAACAGAATTTCCTTCCAATGACTTTCGCGCGAATCAATTTCCCCCGGCATCGCGTGCAGGTCTGCGATCTCCAACAATGAGAATCGCAGATCCTTTTCACGTTCGGGCGGAGGATCAATGCCAAACTCCCGCTTGAGCGCCACGTTGTGGCCATGGCTGGTCGTCGAATACGTACACCAGCGCCCCCAAATACCGGTCTCCCCGTCGGCCTTGCCCACGTAGAGCTTCCCAGTATGGGTATCGGTGATGAGGTAGATGCCCTTGACGCTCGACAGTGCTGAGCGCCAGGAATCAACGTTCTGCTGCACCACCACATCAAGCTGACTTTTGGTCAGGTTTACTTTTTTGAAGCCGGGGAAATGGCCAATGCTGAGGCGTTCGGCCAACAGCTCAGTCACCACCAAGTCGCCAACCAAGGTTACGCCATACGGATAGGAGTTACGTTTGGTGTAGCTGCTGCTCAGATACAGCCGCCCCACCCACTCCTCCGCGGCCGGCACACGTTCTAAGGTGTAGATGTAGTCTGGCTTGGGGCCGTCTCTTTCGACGCAGTCCATTGTCCGAAACAGACCCGCAAACAACCATCGGGTTGGACTGCCCGCCTGAATTAGCGAAACCACGTAGGGCAGTTTGAAATTGCGATTGCTTTGGCGGCTCTGCCACGTGTCGAAGCCTCCCTGTATGAACACATCGAGAGGGTGCTCCTCGCCGTTGTGCCTGGCCAGGTGGACCTTGGCCTTTTCCGGCGAAAATGTCGGTTCCCACAGTTTCAACAGATCGAACAGGTTCAATGCAACGCTTCCCAGGCAGTCAGGATCGCGAGTGTATTCCTTGTAGGTCGGGAGTGCATCGCCGGCTTGCACTCTGTCCGGAACTGATAATATGAGCGTGATAATGGCAAGTTGCCCACAAAGGACGGCATGAAGCCCATCTACAGACAGCAGTGGATTGAGGCGTGGATGCATGCAGACGCACCAGGGCGAGCGTGTGTTGACGTACTCGATTCCGACTTTTTGTGTGCCTACGCCGATGCGACTAAAGCTCAGGTAACGTTCATGCACGTCGGTGCGCCGAAGTGCAAGCAACTGGCCCGCGACCTGGGAGCGATGTTTGCCGCAGGCAAGCTAACGCGAAGCGCGACCGGGCTCCCCTCTGGTGACGCCTCAATGGGGTTTCCAAAGTGGTCTACACCTACGGTCTACCAGCCTAGGAAATGAAGATGAAAAGAAACCCGATGGATGAGGCTATTGCAGCTCTTCAGATTGCACCTGTCCAAACGGTGCTGATGAGTGCCAGCGCCGTCATCGCAGTGGTGCTGTATGGCATGGATTCGCGATGGTTCACCATTCCACTGTTGATCGCTCTGATTTCCGGTTGCTTGGTATGGCGTGCAACCCCGGCCATGATCCAGGCAGCCAACAAGCGTGCGAAGGCACGCCACCGCTACCCGTACTAGGCCCAAGGAAAAGAACGTGGAACCTGAAGTGATCGTGCCCTCTGTTAAAGCTTAGTTACTTACCTTGGTGCTTGTGGTCCCGTATCTAGCCTTCTCCAGAAAGCGTCTTGAGTTAATGGGCTTTTTTGAAGGGGCGTTCCACGTCTGTGGGGTTGGTGTGGGGGTCCTTTTGGCTAGTTGCTTAGTTTTTTTGTTTGGTTGCCGTAATTACCGGAATTGGAATTCTATGGACTCTCAAGCATTCACTAGCGGCCCTTTGGTGATCTTTCTCGCAGCCTGCGCGATCCTGTTTGCATATCTCGGATACCGGTTGAAGGCCCCTTTGGCTTTCGCAATCGTCACAGCCGTTTTCATGGGTTCTGTTGTAGCCTGTTTCAAAATCACGGCTGGATAGGAATGAGCATGGATGCGACCGACGAGGTTTACCTGATCCTTAGAGACGCCAAGGTCCTTGCCAGGCGGTACTACCATCTCACTGGCAAGCCTCTGGGCGTTACTGGTGAGGTAGCTGAATACGAGGCTGCTCGGATTTTAGATCTCGAATTGGAGCTCGCCAGGCAAGCCGGTTATGACGCAACGGAAACAAGGGACGGGGTGACTCTCAAGATTCAAATCAAGGGTCGATATTTCCCCAATCCACGTCTTCGAGGTGGCCGGGTCGGATCAATCGATTTAACCCAGCCCTTCGATACGGTTCTGCTGGTGCTGCTCGATGCGGAATACAACGCGTTTCAGATCTATGAAGCGCCTCGACCTGCGGTTGAGACACTCCTAACTAGGCCTGGATCAAAAGCTAGGAACGAGCGTGGGTCAGTCGGAATCAGTCAATTCAAGGCAATCAGTTCGCTGCGCTGGGAGCGGACGGAATCATAGGAAAATCAGATGCGTTCATTCTTCGCCAAAGCCAAAACGGCAATCTACGTTGATGAGCTAACGGAAGAGTTGCCCGCTACACCCACTAGCCCGCCGCGGTGCGGGCTAAGCCCGTAGGAGAGGGATGCTTTTCGCTCCCCATGATCGAGCAGGATCAATCATGCAGACCATCACCGCTACACAGGGCCTTACCGTCGCTGATCGAGAGAGGCTTCGCCAGATCAAGAAAACGGCCGCCTTCGATGAATGGCGTCAACGGCTGCGCCCCAATGACAGGCTTCCACGAGGCAGTTACTTCAAAGGCAAGAAGGCTGGCCTGGCCTTCTTTTTCATGGACGAGCTTTGGCAAGCCAATGCAAATAAGCCCTATGACCTCAGCCAGTTCAAACACTTCGAAACGATCATGTTTTGTCAGGGGCCAAGCGTCCGTGTGACCCCTGAGTCGCTGGCCAGATTCATGGTGATGGAAGGTATCGAAACCCCATCTCCCGGCGCTCGCGTATTCTTGGCCTCGATTGAGGCTCAGACTAACAAGCCCGAATAGCACGGAAAACCATGAAGGGATCGAGCGTTTATGTCACTGCCCAAGAACTGGAAGCGTTGCATGACGTTACCGGCTACTTGAGCGCGATCCTTGAGGCTGCATCGGATGACGCAACGCATTTGATTGCGGCCAAAGCTGGGTTGCACAGCGTGATCGAGAAAGCCGAAAAATCAAGGCGCGCAACAACCCGGCGCAACACCATCAAGGCGGCATTGCGGGCCGCCGATAACAGATAGGATTTGTTCAAGGAGGTAGGAGCAACGTGACATCCGTATTGTTCATCCAATCAGTGATATGGACACTGTGCGCAACGGCGCTTGGGATATCATACTGGAACTATTCACTCTACGTTGAGGCGAAACGGGACCCTGAAAAATCAAAGCGCAATCTCCACATCGCTTTGTACGCGAGGCGTGATGCTGCGATCGGAGAAGCCGAGTTTTCGAAGATTGAAAGCGCCCACTATCGTCCTTACCAGACGCGCTTCAGAATTGCGCTCCTCGTAGGCCTGAGCTTTACGGTTGCGGGTCTGGCTCACCTGTTCGCATAGTCACGAGTACCCTCCGACTGGACCTCAAACTGATCCAGTGAGCGAGACCTCGGCGGCGCATTTTTCAACGCATTTCTACCCAATCAGAGTAATTGGCGGATGTCTAAGTCACGACGTGTCAATTTTTTACAGGCCACGCGCATTATCCTTGCAGGCAACGCGGGCCATATGTGTTCTTTCTATGATTGCCCCAACGTCACCATTGGTCCCGAAGTCAAAGGCGACGGTTCCGTTGGTGTGAAAGGGGTAGCAATCGCTGCGCACATCTACGCAGCTTCTCCCGGGGGTCCAAGACCACCAGTTGGCCTTACAAACGAGGAAATCAGAGCAGAAGCCAATGGTATTTGGCTATGTCCCGATGACGCGACGAAAGTCGATGCCTTTCAGTTTGAATATCCTGCTGAACTCCTGCTAGAGATGAAGCGAGTTCGAGTCTTTGCGCAAAGCCTTGCATTGCAAAATCCGACCGTCAGTTTCATGGCCCATTTCATTGGCATGAAACGAGTTGACAGGATTGTTCGCCAACATCTGCCTGATCTGGATAAGGATAAGATCATTGAGGCCGTAAAAGCGGCCTACATCCGGACAGAAATCGCTCATTCAACGGCCGACCTCCCCTTTCCAACTACTTCATTCACGCTCTCAAGCGTCCATACGCTCAGTCGTGTTATTCGCGAGGTCGTGGTTTGCGCAAACCACAGATTGCAGATCGAGGACCAGGTCTGGAGAGACGTGATTGCTGACTGGTCCGCATACTTCGGGAAATTTCAGCGGCCCCCGCATAAGCGCGTCGCGCTATCTGGTACTGGCTATGCCAAGATCAGCGCCCGCAATCCCAAGACTGGCGAAATTCTCAAGGACGGCGTCAAGACGGGTGCCTTTGTAATGCTCTCTGACGGCGAGGACCTCTTCAATCCGATGGACAAGCATGTCCTGCTACAGCACACATTCAAGCCTTTCAATTCGCTTGAATGGAAATTGAATGTGAAGCCTACCTTTGGCACCTTCGAGGTGGAGAGTGTGCTTACCGTCTACAAGGATGTGAGCCCCCGCAACGGCGTGTTTAACAATGACCGCGAGGCGTTCGAGTCATACGCGACCGTGCTCGAAAAACTCAGCCAGGGCTGGGAACCTATTGGATATGTTGGCTTGTCGGTGGGTCAAGACAACGATGATGGCAACTACCATCCAACTCCCGTCAGCATCGTCTGCCAGGTTGAACCTGAACAGTTCGAATCACGGAGTCGCCGATGCGAACGCGTCAAACTGGGATATGAAATTGCGGACGCATTTGGCGCGACCATGAATTTCACACCAGTGTTCTTCAATCAGTCCATCGCTGATTCTGCGCTATCAGCGGCTGCCACAGATTTTCTGACGGAGCTGGGCCAAAAGCCATGGCATTTGCTTTGCACCTCAAAGCCGATCATGCGAGTAAATGATGACGTCGAGATGTACTTTCAGCTCAAGCATTCTGTGTTGAGCGTAGAAACACGTTTCGCGAGGCGCCTCACCTGAATCATCTTTCCACTCACTGCGTATCTCTGGCCATGACCTGTCACTCTGCAGCGCTCTCCCCCGGGCGACCATGATGCCAATGAACACTTGAATGGGCTTCGCAAGTCCACCGCGACCTGGCTTTGTGCGTAAAACAAAAATTTGAAAGGATGCAGTATCGCGTCCGTAACTTGGAGTAGGAAATGAGCGACACACCAAACGATTTTAAGCAAATCATCTCTGAGCTGGCTACTGCTCTCAAACCACTGGAAGTTCTCGCCGAGTCCATGCGCGGCCTGGATCGCTCTCATCGCCTCCAGGCGGACTTGCAAATGATTGGGCAGTACTACTCCGACGCAGAGCGCAAAGGGTTGTATGCGCAGCTTGACGATGCTCACATGGCAGAGGCGGAGGTGATCGAGACACAACTTGCCCGTAATAAACGCGGTAACGATCAACGGACTAAAGAACAGTACGCCACGGCGCGCGGCCAGGACCAAGCCGACAAGGCTTTTATGTCGAACGAAGAGTTCGAAGCGCTGTGCGCAGCCGCAAAAAAGAAGACGAACGATCTGCAGGCCGCGCATCCAGTTCTTTGTCGCGTGCATGCCCAAATCAAAAGGTCGTTTTAGGGCGAGTTTCCCTAGACTGATGGTTTAACATCAACAGGCTACGATCTGAATGAAAAGCCTGCGAGAGGGATAGAGGTCGAGCAGGTGCCTTCAACGGAAAAGGTGGCAGACCTACCGCCCAAAAACGCCCAAGCCTCGGCACAAAAAACCGGGGCCGAGGCCCTATTGGGCGCGTTTTTCGTACCCACGAAAGCTTTCAGAGGGCGATATGAAGAACACCATCCCTGCCCTGCTTGCGTTGTCCACCCTTGCTGGTTGAGATGCCTCGGCTGAAAAGCTTCCAACTGAACAAGCAGCAGCGAAGCATGGTGTCGGCAGCCCAATTTTTGCGGGGTCGGGTTCCAAGGTGACTATCCGCGTCGAACTGTAAGGAAAAATTTATGGCTACAGAAACTGATCGTGAAGCCCCCCTACAGACACCTCAGTTGCTGGCGGATCTGCTCGCCAATTTGATGCCAGTTAGTGATGACCGGCGTATGTGGCGGGATCAGTTGGCCACTGCCCTTGAGCGGGTAGCCGCGACAGACGACCTGTCACTCCTCCGTGGGGCCAAAAGCGCGGATGCCTTCGAAATGGAGTTTATGGACTTCGTGTCCAACTTCGTAGGCCTCGAAATTGAGCCTGCTCCCGCAGGCGGCTTTTACGGCGTGGCCTTGGGTCTTGTAAAACTGGATCGCGAGCTACGTGAAAAAGCACTACGCGCCTATGTTGGTGAGTTGAGAAAGAGCTAAGGGGATATCCTGCTCGGGTACGGGCATGTCCCGCTTCTGTTGGGCTTTGGCAAATTAAAACGGCCCAGTGTTAGCTGTCCAAATTTCCGAACTTGAGAAGTGAAGTCCATTAAATGAATATCTTCGATGAGCCCGTGAGCTTGACCGGTTTCCAGCTGGTGAAGGCATTCGCCACCTGTTTAAGCTCCTTTCCAGAGGATCAGAAGGTCCCCAAGAGTTCATTCGAAATGTGGTCGGCGCCCCTAGCTGAGACTGGCGCCAGCGAAGACCAGATGCGGCAGATTGGCGAGTGGTATGCCTTGCACCACAAGACTGCACCATCCCTGCCTTATGTTCTTCGCGCCGCTCGAAAGTTGGTGCTAAGTGGGTCATTGCCACCTCACCGCCTTGCTGCAACCGTTGAGCTCAACGCGATGGCCATCCTTCTTGCTGCTGAGAAGCTTGGGCTATCGGCAGATGACAGCGCCCAGGCAATCATCCTCGCCGGCACCCTCGCGCACCTTTCGCACTATCGTCGGAGTTTCCCGAGGATTGACCGGACATACCTGCGCCAGGAAGTCGAAGGGATGGCACGCGTAAGTGATTATGCCGCCGAAGAGATTCTGGACGAAATAGCGAGCGGGAAAGGCGATCTGAAATCGCTTGGGAAGTATCTGTTCCATATCGACCGTGATCGGCACCTAGACAACGCTTAACCGCGACAACAAGGAAAAATCGTCCGCTGTAATCAAAGCCCCGGCCAACCGGGGCCAAGTCAGTAAAAGGGGACGCATTTCGCTCCCCAGGATCGAGTAGGAGCAATTTTATTGGTTTTTGACAATAAAGATTGACACGAAACAATAAAGTTTGACACTCAGAAACATAGATTGACACAAGGCTCAAACCCCCGTATCTACGGGGGTTTTTCCTTTCCAGGCTTTCCTTTGGTCTGGATTCATCGCTTCAATTTTCAGCGGGTGTAGTCTAGAAATTTTCAAAATATGGTCGCTACGGCGGTCATGTTCTTCTACGGCTTTTTTCTCGGCGTGAGGTGAAGCGGTCCGCATCGACTGAGGAGGCGTGGGTTGCGAGGTCGTAAATTTGCATCACAGCAGGACATTGAACGGCACATTGCAAATGGATTTGGCGAAGGCGCCGGGGCAAGCTACGTGCCTTGGCTGCGGGTACAAGATGTCCCGTCGATAGGTCGTTCGCACAAGATCCAAGGTGTGAAGATCGAGAGGATTCATCACCTCCTGTCAGATCTTGAGCGTTCGTACTTCCTTGTGTGTGAATTTTCTGAAGACGTCGTGGATATTCGTGAGCAATATCCGTTACTACCCACGGAGCGTGCGCAAGCGATAGCGTCGGCGATAGATGTTCGTTATCCCAGATACCCTAGAACAACACTGCCTTATGTGATGACAACAGACTTCCTGTTAACTGTTAAGGACCCGAGCGGAAACTTCAAATCGGTAGCTCGGACGGTGAAGTATCGTTCCGATCTGGTTGGCAATGGAAGTAAAAGAACGCTTGAGAAACTTGAGATTGAGAAGCGCTTTTGGGAAAGCCAAGGTGTTGATTGGAAAATCGTCACAGACGAGTTTTTTACACAAGATTTTATAAAAAATCTTGGACTGATCAGAAAATACTCGAAGCTCTCTCGTGACTTAATGAAGGTGCCGTTGCATTTGAATTTTATCAAGTGCCTAGAAAACAGCCGGGAATATTCGTGGACCTTGGCCACCTGTCTTAGAAAAATAGTATCCCTTCTATCCATTTCCTATATAGACGCTCAAGCAATTTTCTTCCATCTGGTTTGGAACAAGATGCTGAAGATAGATTTGGTTAACGCTCCTCTCCACCTTACTGGTCTAGTTCCTGACTTCGAAGTTTTCCTGAGCCCTGTCCAAGTATCGTTGAAGGAGCAAGTGTCATGACTGTTGTCGTTAATGACGTTTTCGAGCCTGTTACCGATCTGTCGGTCATCGCTACGATAGCCAGGCTCATTTACCAGGATGAAACTCATGACTTAGCAGTTGTGATCGATCTAGCTGACCCTCCTCGGCAGCCGTACGCTCTTGGTCTTGAGGAGCTGCGTCGCTCGTTAGCGTCTGGCCATACCAAACCAGCAGCCATTACCACGCCCGAGTTTATGCTTGTGCTTGAAGAACAGTTGGATGAGAGAGCCAAGCAAGGCCGGGACGAAAAGTGGGCCGTCATCGCCCCTCTGCTAGATCCTGAATATCCAGGACAAATATTTGTCCGAGGTGAGTTAGGCCGGCTTGTTAGCAAACGGGCGTCAGAGCTCGGAATCCAGCGGAAAACGATCTATCGGCTTCTTTACCGATATTGGTTTTATGGTCAAGTTCGAAACTAATTGCTTAATAATTATACAGCGGTAGGTGTTGCCGAAAGAAAATATGATCCGAGTAGACCACCAGGGCGAAAGCCTAAATTTCAAGGTGTTCTTACTTCGCCTTCCAAGATGCTCAGTGCGGTTGATAAACGATGCATCCGGGTTGGGTATGCCCTTTATGTAAAAGATAAGAAATCTTCTATTTCGAGCGCATATGACGAAATGTTGAGACGATTCTATTCGGTTCGAGACGTCTCAAAAAACAGTGAAGAAGAGCTTCGTTTGTTGCCTAGTTTAGAACTCCCCAGCTTGAGGCAGTTCAACTATTGGGGACAGATTTTTTTCGACGAGATTGAAACCGAGCGTGGCCGTAAAGGGTTGAGGAGATGGTTAAAGGATTGCCGTCCTCTGTCAGGTACCGTTCGCGATTGGCTGCGTGGACCTTGTCATCAGTTCGAAATTGACGCAACTATTGCCGACATTTATTTGGTCAACAGCTACTCTAGACGGATGCTCATTGGCCGGCCCGTAGTTTATATTGTTGTGGATAGTTTCTCCGGAATGATTGTTGGTCTCTATGTAGGATTGGAAGGCCCCAGTTGGAACGGAGCGAGGCAAGCGCTTTTCAACGCGTTTACCTCCAAAGTCGAGTTCTGCGCTCAAAACGGCGTTGAAATCAACGCAGATGATTGGAATTGTCACCACCTCCCCCACCAGATTTATGCGGACAGGGGAGAGATGCTGTCACTGGCAGCAGAGGGGCTATCTTCAGGATTGGGAATTGAGATGGGCACTGCTCCACCTTATCGGCCTGATTGGAAGCCTATGGTAGAAAGTCGGTTCGGCATTTTGAATGATTTGACGGGTATCAGATGGCTACCTGGCGGGGTAGCTGCGCGGGACAAAGAGCGCGGCGAGCGAGATTACCGGCTCGATGCCACGCTGAACCTCAAAGAGTTCACCCAGATCCTCATCAATTGCGTGCTCCACTATAACCGGCACCATCGGCAGCCTGACCGACTGACCCAGGCGATGATGAATGACGGCGTTGAACCTACGCCCAACGGGATATGGAATTGGGCCTGCGACAACGACCTGATCGAATCCAACAAACGTCCCGACGAGCTGGTTTACCTCCATCTCTTGCCGCGTGAGCGCGCGACCGTTCAAAAGGGCGGAGTGATGTTTCGCGGCATGCACTACGTGTGTGATATGGCCATAGAGAAAGATTGGTTTGCCAAGGCTCGCAAAGGGGGCGTTTGGTCAATAGAGTGTTGGTTTGATCCGAACTCTGCGGCGCACATCTGGATTCAGGGAGATGCCAAGCAGTTTATCCGTTGTGATCTTCGACGATCGGATGCCGGTTACGCGAATTACCGCTCGGACGAGATTTTTGATCTGCTCGAAGCCTATCGCCAAAAACCGCCTACTCGCCGGCGAGCCGAGCTGGAAAGCCGTGTCCAGCTTAGCGATCAGGTCCACCAGATCATCACGCATGCGCTCGCAGAACGAAAACTGGAACCTGCTCCGCCCACCAAGGCAGAGGCCACTGGAAACATCCGCGAGAATCGCGCACAAGAACGTCTCCGTGAGCGTGAAAATGCGATTGTTCCTGAAGGCGTAAGGGCGGAGCCAGCTTCACTGCAATCTGAATTGAGACCGAAAGCGCATGATTCATATGCCGGCGAGCGCACTGCGCAGGTTATCGATTTGCTCAAAAGAATTCGGCCAGGACAGACGAAATGAAAGGTGCGCAGACGTTTGCCAATTACGTCAAACAGGAAATTAGTGAGTATGCGGGTAACCCGCTTATCGAAGCTTTGCCTCCGATATTGTCGGAGGCGGCGGCTATTGAGCTAATCTCGAATTTTCCTCAGCCGGTGGATCCGAAAGAGCTGACCCTTGAGGGAGCCACTCGAATTCACTGTATCGACCGGTTGAGAACCGTGGTACAGCCGTTCTTGCTACATCTGGAACTGGAGGCCCTGTTCTCACTGCTCATCCGTCGAGGGTATGTTGGGCGTAACCCGATGTCGCCCGCTACCGTCCGGCATTTGCATTCTTTATCGGGGGCTCAGCGTTACCACGATGCGTTCAAGTCCACTGCAGAAACGTTCACCGTCGTCGGCCTGAGCGGCATTGGCAAGTCGACGGCACTCCACGCCATTTTAAGCCTTTATCCACAGACAATTCGTCATGAACGTTATGACGGAAAGCAGTTTGTTCATACCCAAATCACATGGCTGAAGCTTGACTGCCCTCGGGATGGATCACTGGCTGGATTTTGCCAGCAGTTTTTTTATGCGGTGGGTGACGCTCTAGGAGACAAGGACTACCACAAGCGCTACAGGCATCGAAACATCAATGATGCACTGCAACAGATGGAGCAGGTGGCCAGCACGTTTTTCATCGGCGCCTTGTTGATCGACGAGCTGCAAAACCTCCACCTGGCGAAAACCGGTGGTAAGGAGAGCATGCTGAATTTTTTTCTGCACTTGGTGAACAACATCGGTATCCCGGTGGTTTTCAGTGGCACGAACTCGACGATTAGCCAGTTCTCAGAAGCCATGCGGACTGCCCGCCGAGTCTGTGGTGCCGGTACGCTCGAATTCAAACGATTCGAAAAGGATGATGAAGAGTGGCGGTTGTTAGTCGAAAATCTCTGGAGCTATCAGTGGTGCAAGCAGACTGCCGAGCTGACCGACGAGATTTTCGACACGCTGTACGAGCACACCCAAGGCGTCACAGATTTCCTGGTCAAGCTGCTGGTATTGAGTCAGCGTTATGCGGTCCAGAGTGGCTCGGAGTTTTTGACTGCCGAGGTCCTGGTGAAGGTAAGTAACTCAAAAATGCAGATTCTAAAGCCAGCCCTTTCAGCGCTGCGTAGCCGAGATCCAAAGCGGATGCGACAGTTCGACGATTTGCTGCCGATTGAGGATCAGCTGAGCGAAATGATGGTCTTCGATGGTTTGGCACGAGAGGATCGCCTTTCCCTGCTTCGAAGCGTTGTATCCCGTGAGAAGCCGGCAGATTCATCTCCAACCATTTTTGCGAAAGATCACCCATCGCCCATTGTTACTGCTGTGGAAAACTCAGAGGCTAAAGCGCTAAGCGAACATGACGCTCCCCTCGAAGCTCTGCGAGCAGCGGGCTGGCTCAACGAGGACCTGTTTGAGTTCTCACCGCTGTATCACAAAGCGTGAGTCTGGGGGTGGTGAAGTGCATCCAAAACTCCATTTCTTCCCCGCCGCGTTTCCCGACGAGACGCTGCACAGCGTAATTTCTCGCTATGCCCGTCTTTGTGGTGTTCGTAATTGCCAAGCAGCATTTGCCGGAGTGAAATCGGCGGCAGCATTTTCGCAAAATGTGGCATTCCCAAGTCATTTAGGGGATTTTGTCGACGCGCTACCAAGCGGTACCGAGTTATCGGTAGCCGACGTCCTCATGCGTCACACGTTATTACCCTACTATGCGCCGTTTTTGAGCATGAGCCAGGTAGAACACGCTCGGACGCTGATGACCGCTGATGGGAAAGGCTTGATGTTGAAGCTGGGCGTCAACGCAAGCCGTATTGGGTTCGCCTCCCGAGTGCGGTTATGCCCAGAATGTATCGCCCAAGATCAGGCTCAACAGGGAGTTGATTACTGGCACAGGGTTCACATGCTTCCAGGCGTGCTGGTATGTCCGCATCACGCCACGTCACTTAGGATCCTTGATCCTCGCTGGTCCAGCCGCAGCTCTCGACAACTCAATCTGCCGAGTGATGAGAATGTGCAAGCACACACGGTACTTCTCGATACCCCGTCGCTGTGCATGCAGCCGCTTCACGATATAGCGTTGCGCTCACTTCAGGTCATCGAGTCTGAAGTCAATGCTTTGTCGGCGGAGGCGGTGCGCTACACGCTTTTACAAAGGGCAACGCAGCTCAACCTTGCCTCTGATGCCCATCGCTTGCATCTGCGCATGCTGGCGCAGCACATGGCCGGTTTTTTTGCTGCACTCCCGCGAGAATGGGAATTTTCTATACTCGGGGAAGTACGTGGAGGCACACCCGCATCATGGGTCACGAAGCTGTTTCGTACGCCAATAACATCCCACCATCCGCTCAAATACATTTTATTGGCCAGTGCTCTGGGCATTGACATGGTGAGCTTGCTGCATGGTCAATGCCCAGTGAAACAGGCGGTGGCGTGGGGTCCGAAAGCTCACATTCGACTTCACACGCGCCTTTCTCCGGTGATGCCTGGTGAAGGCCTGGACTGTTCGTCACCCGCTGTGTGGAAATATGCTCTTGAGGGAGCTGATGCCAAAAAGATCGCTGCCGCTCTAGGCGTTTCATTGGCGTATGTCTATCGTCACATCCGAAATGTACCCGGCGGGCAAGATGCTTGGAGGGAGGCACGATTTCACATTGAGCTTTGCGCAAGACGCGCGGCTTTCGAGGCTGATTATCGCTTTTACAAAGCACATGCATGCAGAGGATATGCATGGCTGTATCGCCACGATAGGCAGTGGCTTTCGGGGTCAACTGTAAACCCAAGCCCCCATCGTACGCCCGGTCTAAATAACGCTGAACTGTTCGCTGCCCTCGATGCGAGACTGGCTGGTGAAGTCCGTCAGTGTGCTAACACGCTTTATGCTCTCGCGGGTAAGCCTGTCCGCATCTCGCGGACCAGGATTGGTCGGGAGCTTCATGTTCTGTCTCGCTTTGAAAAGCAGCTCTGCAAGCTTCCTCTATGTGCAGCAATGCTCGACGAAGTATGTGAATCAATCGAAGGCTTTCACGATAGGCGTCTGCGATGGGCTAGACGCAAATTGCTCTCGGAGGGCAAGCCTGTATCACGTTCTTCGCTATACAGGGTCGCGAGCATTCGGCCCACGCTGTAATCCAACCATCCATTTCCTCCATCTAAAAAATGTTCTGAATAAATTCAACGTGAACACGTTGTTTTTCTGTTAGTGAAAATTTGCACCCTCCAGAACAGGTCCGGCAGACGCTGGATGATCACGTTCAGCAAGTAAGACGTACTAACCCGCGATCAACCGAAATAGTTTTGCAATCAGCCATGGGCTGACCTACGCGGGTTATCGATACGTGTTTTGTATTCAAGGAGTACGGGCGCAGCAGGGTTTAGATGAATTCACTACGATTCAAAGTTGAGCGCTGTGTCATTTACAAATCCAGACCGGATACAGAATTTTACGGGTTGCATATATACTGCCCGCCGGATGCACGTTCTCTTCGAGCCCTACCTTTAATCGGTAAATAATGTCTGATCTATTATTTTTCCCCGTGTCGATGCCGGATGAAATGCTGCACTCTCGTGTCACCCGCTATCACTATCTGTCAGGCAACAGAACCGCGACAGAAACCTACCGCGATTTGTTCGCATCGCAACCCTTTTGCATTGGTGGCATCGTACCCAAGCAGATCGAGAGGCTCGCTCACAGGCTGCCGGGGCAATCGGAGAGCAATCTCGCAGAGCTGATCAGTAGCAATACTACATTTCCTGCTTACCGGCCTTTTCTTGGGGTTAAGCAGGGGCCGGAGAACAACGTAGGGCCGCTCGGTTATGACGGGGTGGTACGGGTGCCCCGCAGAGAAGAGTCCACCCATGGCAAGGCTAAGCTTTGTCCTACCTGCGTTCAGGAGGATTTGATTGATCGGGGTTCTGCCTACTGGCATCGATCTCACCAGATACCCGGTGTTGCCGTCTGTTGGCGTCATGGCGACGCATTGATCCATGCCTGCCCTAAGTGCTCTCGCCCGTTCTACCGAAAATTGAAGCTGCTTCCCAATCTGACTGAGCCATGCGCATGCGGTTGGAGCCCCTTAAACAGCGCAGCGACTCACAAGGGCTCAAAACTGGAACAGAAAGTCGCCCTGTTCGCACACGATATCTTGCAACGCAATATTCCTCCGATAGGCAGTACGGTATTAAGTTCGTGCTACGTCCGCCAATGCAAGAAACGCGGATTTATCTTTGGAAAAAATGCAGGTATCGCAAAACTATTCGATAGCATCCAAAGCGCTTACGGCGATGAGCTTTTGTCGCAAATTGATCCAGCCTATAACACCGGGAAACATGAGCAATGGATCCGGCTAAAATCAGACAAAGGTCAGCTAAATATGCCGCTCGCGCGACATTTGATCATTGCTCTTCATTTGTTTTCCAGTGCGGATGACTTTGAAGAGGCTCTGAAGAATGAGTCTATCCTGCTGAGTGCATCTGTTTCTCCGCGAGCGCCCAAAGTCGAAGAATCGCATCCTAGCCAAAAAACTAGATATCGCCAAAAAATTGAGTTGCTTTTAGCGCTACGTAACGACGCCGATGTCGAATACCTCTGGAAGAAGGCGTACAAACCTACGCAATGGATTCTAGAAAATGATAACGCATGGCTAATGGCAAAGCTTCATGCACCTAAAAAAGTTGCAGTTACGGTCGAAAAGTCTGTCGATTCAAGAGACGGCGCGTATGCGGCCCTTATCGAAGCGGGCGTAGATGAGCTATATAAAGTTACGAAAGATCCGAAGAGAGTGAACATTCGGAATTTGCAATCGCTGCTTCCAGGCTCGTTACCTCATGAAATTTATCTGCGCAAGCAGAGGTTTCCCCTTACTTATCAGCAGATCAAGATTCATCAGGAGTCAGTATGGCATTTCCGTCTGAGAACGTTGGTGTGGACTGTCTCTGAACTCATCAGGATGAAGCTCCCGGTGAATTACTCGACAGTAAGATTGACCTCTGCGGTAGCAAGCAAGGTCTTCCTGGTTTTTTCCAGTTTCTTCGAGTGGGATCTGGAGAGCTTTGCAAGAACAGGAGTAGACGCGGAGGCTTTGCTCAGATCTACCGGCGTATCGCGGAACTGGGAGGGACCACCCGTTGCGATTAGCTTTTGAGGGCATCTGTCTTATCGGGATGATCGTGTTAACCGCGCTCAACCGTCTTCACTCACATCCGATACGGACAGTTCGCACTGGAAAACATTCTGTCTCTGTCAATGCGCAGCGCGGCAGCATGACGCTACAATTACAGCGGCAATGGTCATAATTTGTCCTGTCGCACGATTATGAACTTTGAGTTCAGAAGTTGAATGAGTGCGGTTAGAAGTTGGTGGGGTGCTGATGAAGACGGCGAGGGGAATTTGAAAGTCAGTCCCATCGATTTTCTCCATGATCGCTACCTGCGGCTTCTATTGAGATGGTGTATTTGTGAACGACACGGCAATCGTAAGTCCCGTAAGGATGGTCTGAAGTAGTTGTGTATTTCTGGCTGACTTCAGCCCCTGCCGATTTTAAAAGCGGCAAATCGATCAAAAACGCTCAGATCACCCGCTTATTTCTGTGTTTTTAGCCGCCGCGAGCACCTCGCGGCAGCCATTTCCCACATTACAGGCGCACCTCTCCTGCATTCGCCAGTAAATGTCGGCGCGCCATCCACAGGTTCGACAGCGCGAACAGCGTCACCAGTTGCGCCGTGTTCTTCGCCAGACCACGGAAGCGCACCTTCACATAACCGAACTGGCGCTTGATCACCCGGAACGGATGCTCGACCTTGGCTCGTACCTGAGCCTTGGCCTTCTCAATCTTGCGCGCGGCTTTGTACAAAGCACTGCGCTTATCAAGCTTCTTGTAAGTACTACGGCGGGCGGCGATCTGCCAGATGACCTCCCGGCCTTCATGTTCAGGGCGTTTCTCGACGCCGGTGTAACCCGCGTCGGCACCGACCATGTTCTCATCGCCGTGCAGCAGCTTATCGACCTGGGTGACATCGGCCACGTTGGCCGCCGTGCCCACCACGCTGTGCACCAAGCCCGACTCATCATCGACACCGATGTGCGCCTTCATGCCGAAGTAGTACTGGTTACCCTTCTTGGTCTGATGCATTTCCGGGTCGCGCTTACCGTCCTTGTTCTTGGTCGAACTCGGCGCATTGATCAGCGTGGCATCGACGATCGTGCCTTGGCGCAGCGACAGCCCTCGGTCGCCCAGATAGCCATTGATGACAGCCAAGATGCCGGCGGCTAGTTCGTGCTTCTCCAGCAAACGACGGAAGTTGAGGATGGTGGTTTCATCGGGGATACGCTCCAAGCTCAGCCCCGCGAACTGGCGCAGGATGGTGGTCTCGTACAGCGCCTCTTCCATCGCTGGATCGCTGTAACCGAACCAGTTTTGCATCAGGTGCACGCGCAGCATCGCCATCAGCGGATAGGCCGGACGACCGCCTTCACCCTTGGGATAATGCGGCTCGATCAAGGCAATCAAACCCTTCCACGGCACCACCCGATCCATCTCGATCAGGAACAACTCTTTGCGGGTTTGTTTGCGCTTACCGGCGTACTCGGCGTCAGCGAAGGTCATCTGCTTCATGGGGAAACTCAGCGGGTGGAATCCGGGTATTTTGCCAAAATCTGGAAGTCTTCTTCAGAGTTTCCGTAATTGAATTAATACTAGCGGATCATACTGAACAATTTCAGCGCCAGACGAAGTCTCTTTGCCACGTTAACTACGATTCGACAGCGATTCAATTATGCGACATTGCTCTATAACACCACCTTGGCAGCAAACACTCAGTCGTGTCAGTTCGGCTTCTAACCCTTGTAAGTCTTGAATTCGGATTCGTACCTGTTGTAGTTGTCCTTGCACTTTCGCATCCACCGCAGCGCAGGAAGCGTCGCGTCGGTCGGCAAGGCCCAGCAGGTCGCGAATGTCATCCACGCTGAACCCTAGCGCGCGGCTGCGGCGGATAAATAGCAACCGGTTGCGCTCTTCATCCGTGTAAAAGCGGTAGCCCGATGATGATCTTCCGGCAGAAGACAGCAGCCCCGACTGCTCGTAATAGCGGATGGTTACGGCTTTGGTATCGGTCAGCTTCGCCAAGGCACCGATCGTGTACGTGGGCGCATTCATTTCTCTTGACCTTATAGTTGCTAGAACCTTCATTCTACTCGCGTCAGGCGACAAGCAAATCCATGCTCAGCGTTCACACACTACACAGGGCTCTGATCCGATGACAACCACACATCAACCACGTCAATCCGGGGTATGGGCGCTCCTGCTCTGCGCATGGTTGCTTGCTCTTATATCAACACTTGCCGTGTTGTTCGTTGGCGAAGTCATGGGGCAAGTGCCCTGTGTTCTTTGCTGGTTTCAACGTGCATTCATGTTCCCCCTCGTCTTGGTGCTGGGTGTCGCTTGCTGCATGTCGGACGCGGGCGTCTGGCGTTATGCATTGCCATTAGCCGTTATGGGCTGGCTCATTGCGCTGTATCACAATCTGCTTTATTTCGGACTGATGTCCGAAAGCATCAAACCCTGCGGGGCAGGCCCGTCGTGCTCTGGCGCCGATATGACCATCCTCAGTGGTATTCCTCTGCCACTGTTATCGCTGGGAGTGTTCAGCATCCTGATCTTCCTTCTCGTTCTCATCCGTCGGAGATTTACCGTATGAGCAGACGCACCGTCGTCCTCGCCATCAGTGTCCTTGCCATTGTCGGCTTCGCCGCCGCCGCATTTTTTTATAATCGTGCCGCCACGGTTCCCCAGGCCACAGCACCCGTGGCGCAAAACAGTTCGCTGGAGCGCTTTAATTCACCAACTTTCGGCCCTGCCAACGCCCCGGTGACTATTGTTGAGTTCTTTGACCCGTCGTGTGAAAGCTGCCGTGCTTTTTACCCCATCGTTAAAAAAATGATGTCCCAGCACCCAGCCGATACTCGTCTGGTGCTGCGCTATGTGAAGCTTCACGTAGGGTCTGAAGAAGCCATCCGGATCCTCGAGACCGCGCGCAAACAGGGCGTATTTGCACCGGTGCTTGAAGCTGTCCTGGCTGCCCAGCCACAGTGGCATGATGATGCGCAAGCTACAGCGGCATGGGATGCAGCGGCTCAGGCAGGTTTAGACGTGGCCAAGGCTCGTGCGGACATGATGTCGCCGGATATCACCGCCACGATAGAGAGAGATGCCGCCGATGCGAAAACCGTAGGCGTAAGCGGAACACCAACATTTTTCGTCAACGGTAAGCCGCTGACCAACTTCGGTGCCCAGCAGCTCTATGATCTGATTTGGAGCGAAATCAACCAGTCGCGGTAAGCACGAACGGTCGCGCTGAAAAATGCTCTTCGGTATCGAATCAGCGCTTGACCTTATAGTGGCTATAGGGTGTTCACTCTTCACCATAACTTGTGGAGAGTACCTTTATGAAAAGCTGTTGCGGTGATAAGCAAACACCTGAAAGTCAGGCCGGCGTTGAGGTTTTTGACCCGACAGCACTGACAGGTTGCTGTGCACCCACCGTAACGACTTGCG
The DNA here is from genome assembly GCF_029959925.1 of Pseudomonas sp. PS02303. Classification (NCBI taxonomy): domain Bacteria; kingdom Pseudomonadati; phylum Pseudomonadota; class Gammaproteobacteria; order Pseudomonadales; family Pseudomonadaceae; genus Pseudomonas; species Pseudomonas sp. PS02303. The sequence continues at coordinate 93,054 of NZ_JASCOM010000001.1, read as the reverse complement.
ATACAAATGCAGTCCTGAACCCGCCCAAGAGCAGTTGCTGCGCTGCGAAAACCTTGGTCGTTAATCCGGTGCCGACTAAAGCAGAAGGCGTCAGTTGTTGCTCTCCTTCGTTGGATGGCGCCAAATCGAGTTGCGCTGCCGTAACATCGGCTTCCACCTTGCATGCCCTCGCCGAACCGAGCAAACCTGCCGCCTCGGTTGGTAACGATCTCTTTACCGACGCGTGCTGTCCTACCTCTGGTGCGGATGGCTCAAACGCTTGTGCAGCAAAAGTGTCTTCAGCCGATGCCAGCGACACGGCTCGCTTCAGTAGTTTCCGGATCGGACAAATGTGCTGTCCTACCGAGCAAACGATGATTGAAGGCAAGCTTACGAAGATGGGCGGCATTCAGAAACTGGAATTCAACATGATGAACCGCACTCTAGGTGTCTGGCACGAACTGCCGGACACCTTGGGTATTGAAGCGGCGGTGTCATCGCTTGGCATGCACGCTGAACCGCTGACTGCTGAGGGCAAGGTAGCCAGCGCGGATACACCGCAAGCCCAGTCTGACGCTGCATCACCGCGTAAAAGCAGTTGGTGGCCACTAGCGCTGTCCGGTGTTGCAGCGGTAGGCGCGGAAGTCTTGCACTTCACCCAGTCAGCCCCGGAATGGGTGATTGCTGCCGTCGCCTTATTCGCCATCACACTCTGCGGGCCCACGACGTACAAGAAAGGTTGGATCTCGCTTAAAAACCTTAACCTGAACATCAATGCCTTGATGAGCATTGCGGTGACGGGAGCAGTGCTGATCGGACAGTGGCCAGAAGCGGCGATGGTCATGTTTTTGTTTACCGTTGCCGAAATGGTCGAGGCCAAGTCGCTGGATCGTGCGCGCAATGCGATCAAGGGTCTGATGGACTTGACCCCGGAGCGCGCAACCGTGCGCCAGTCAGACGGCAGCTGGCTGGAAGTCGATGTGAAAACCGTCGAGATCGGTTCCTTGGTTCGAGTACGCCCCGGCGAACGTATCGGCCTGGATGGCGATGTCGCCTCCGGCAACTCTACCGTCAACCAGGCACCTATCACGGGCGAGAGCCTGCCCATCGAGAAAACTGTCGATGATCCTGTGTATGCCGGCTCCATCAATGGGTCGGGGTCCTTTGAGTACCGCGTGACGGCTGAGGCTAGCAACACGACGCTGGCTCGGATCATTCATGCAGTTGAAGAAGCCCAAGGTTCGAGGGCCCCGATCCAACGGGTCGTCGATAAGTTCGCCAAGGTTTACACGCCGGCGGTGTTCTTCTTCGCCGTCGCTATTGCGGTAGTACCGCCACTGCTTATGGGCGGATTATGGACTGACTGGATCTATCGGGCGCTGGTGCTCCTGGTAGTAGCCTGTCCGTGCGCTCTGGTGATCTCGACCCCGGTTACCATCGTAAGCGGTCTCGCTGCGGCGGCCCGAAAAGGCATCCTGATCAAGGGTGGTGTGTACTTGGAAAGCGGTCGCAAGATCACCCATCTGGCCTTGGACAAAACTGGGACCATTACCCACGGCAAGCCCGTACAAACCGATTTCCTGCCCCTGGCTGATGGAGTGCCTGGAGATTATCGCACTGCCGCCGCGAGCCTTGCCCACCGCTCGGATCATCCGGTTTCGCAGGCCATCGCTAAACAAGCGGCCGAGCAATCGCTGCGTATGCTGGAGGTGGAGAACTTCGAAGCCCTACTTGGTCGCGGCGTCCGTGGCACGATCGAGGGGAAGCGCTACCAATTGGGCAACCACCGTTTGCTGGAAGAGCTGGGTTTCTGCTCGCCGGACATCGAAGTGGCGCTGGACCACCTTGAGCGGCAGGGCAAAACTGTGGTCATTCTGTCCGATGACACCCAGGCGCTGGCATTGTTTGCAGTAGCCGATACGGTAAAGGACACCAGCCGGGTCGCAATCGAGGAACTCCACGCACTAGGTGTGAAGACCTTGATGTTGACGGGCGATAACCCGCACACCGCGCAGGCGATCGCCGCCCAGGTGGGCATCGACGAGGCCAAGGGCAGCCTGCTGCCGATCGACAAGCTCAATGCCATCGAAGCCCTGATCAATAACCAAGGCACTGTGGGTATGGTGGGTGATGGCATCAACGACGCTCCGGCGCTTGCTCGGGCCAATGTGGGCTTCGCCATGGGCGCTGCCGGCACCGATACTGCGATCGAGACCGCCGACGTCGCAATCATGGATGATGATTTGCGCAAAATTCCGGCCTTCATTCGTCTATCCCGCCAGACCGGAGCAGTGCTTACACAAAATATCGCGCTCGCTCTGGGCATTAAAGTCATCTTTCTGGTCGTCACGCTCACCGGTCATGCCACGATGTGGATGGCGGTATTCGCTGATATGGGGGGGAGCCTGTTGGTCGTCCTGAATGGCCTGCGCTTGCTGCGTAAGTGAGACTGACATGAACAACGACTTGCGCGCGGCTATTGACGAATCCTTCCTGAAAGCCAGGCAGGCCCTGGGGGCAAAATCCCCTCAGCGGGCTTATCCCTGGCTGGAAAGGGCTCACATCCTTACCCAGCGAATGCCTGTACTCCATGCTTACAGCCATTGGCTGATGTTTCTGGCCGGCTGGGAGGAGCGGGACTACCGAGAGATGCTTGGCCAGGCGGCGCGCATTCCGGCTGCTTTGCTGTTCTCCAAGATGTGGGTGCCTCTGGGCAATACCGGACGAGCAAGAGTCAGCGCCTTTCAACCGATGCCGCTATCAGATGAGCTGAAACAGCTACTACGGGACAGTCAATGAACACTTACCAAGAGGCTACACACGCCCCGATGCCTGGGTTGTGGTGGGGAATCGCGGCCTTCCTGGCATTGTTCGACCAAAGCCTCAAGTTCGCCATCGAGCACCTGTATGAGCTGGGCTCGTCCTTCGCCGTAGGCCCCTTCTTCAACGTGGTGCATGCCCGTAATACCGGTGCCGCGTTTAGCTTCTTGGCTGACGCTGGCGGCTGGCAGCGTTACCTCTTCGTTGTCATTGCCCTGGCCGTTGCATCGACGCTCATCGTGATCCTTCGCCGAGAATGTCGTTGGAGCGAAGCCCTGGGTTACAGCCTCGTCTTGGGTGGGGCGGTGGGTAATCTCATCGACCGGTCTGTCCGGGGGTTTGTCGTGGACTATCTGGACTTCCATTACCAAGGCTGGCACTGGCCGGCGTTCAACCTCGCTGATATCGCCATTGTTGGCGGTGTACTGTTTTTGTTAGTGGGTAGCCTGATAAGCCCTTCAATGTCAGGTAAGCGCTGACAATGAAGCGCGACCTTATTGTCGGCTCGCTCAGGTGGTCCGGTCGCGCTTGGCTAGCACCTGGGCTGGCGGTCTTTGCTGGCCGTGCCGGCCATCAGGATTTGCATCACCATCAGGCTCATCAAATAGCCATCGGCCTCGATTTGCCTGTGACCGTGGAATGCCCGCAAAGTCAGCACACCGGCTTCTCGGTGTTCATTCCTGCGGGAGTCCGCCATCGAATCAGCGGAGCCCTTATCGTTTCGATTTACTTGGATGTGCTGGGAGGTGAAGCCCAGGTTTTGCCAAAGAGCATGACGCCGACCCCAATTAAGATCGCACCATCTGACGCCCAAAGAATTGCAGACTCCCTGAACGAAGGCGCGGGAGACCCTCAGTCTGCGGTGCGAAGGGCTCTTCAGGTACTCGACGTCCTCCCAGCCGCAGATCCGCGGGTGGCGGTAGTCAGCACAGCGATTCACCAAGGCAAGGTGCGACGCGAAGAGTTGGCAGCACTGGTCCACCTGTCCCCAACTCGATTTTCGCACTGGTTCGTGGAACAAACTGGTTTGCCACTGCGCAGCTACGCAAAGTGGCTACGCCTGACCCAAGCGGTTCGATACTTGGCCTGCGGACGACCTATGACGGATGCCGCGCACGAATCAGGCTTCTCCGACTCTGCTCATTTCTCCAGGACCTTTCGATCGCTACTGGGTATCGATCCCTCATCGGCGCTCGCCGAGGTGTGCCTGCACGAAGCGAGTTCCTCGCGAGCTGTGCGACCCTAGGGTATTAAGGCCATCTGGCGATCCGAATGGTTAGGCCTTCAACGCCAGAATTCGGCGCGCACCGTTCAGGACGATGAGGCCCACGACAGTACCAATCACCAAGTCTGGGTAGGGAGATCCCGTCCATGCGACTAATGCCCCCGCAGCGATTACGCCAATATTCGCGATCACATCGTTGGCTGAGAAAATCCAACTCGCTTTCATGTGTGCGCCACCTTCGCGGTGGCCATAAATCAGCAACAGACAACTGACGTTTGCCATCAGCGCGACGGTGCCAATCCCTATCATCAGCATCGATTCAGGTTCACTGCCGTAGAGAAAGCGTCGAGCCACTTCAAAAAGCACACCCAAAGCCAATACGATTTGGAAAAAGCCCGCCAAATGGGCTGCACGTACTTGCACCCCCGCGCTACGGCCGACCGCATAGAGAGCCAACCCGTAGACGGCAGCATCAGCAAACATGTCCAGCGAGTCGGCAATCAGACCAGTCGACTGAGCGATTAAGCCAGCACCCATTTCGATGACAAACATTGCGGCATTGATGGCGAGCAAGATCTTCAGCGTGCCGGCTTCTTTTGAAGCATTCAGCTCTTCATTGGCACTGTTGGCCGACGCGGACTCCCGGCTGGCTGGTTGTGTGCCTAGCAGCGTTGCGCCAAGGCCAAGTGACTCCAGCTTAATGGCAATCTGATCAACTGCTCCTTCGTGAAATACGCTTACCCGTCTACCCGATAGATCAAAGGACAATGAATCGATCTCGGGTAAGCCATTTAGCGCGAGCCGGATCATTCGTTCTTCGGATGGGCAGTCCATTTTCGGCACCGAAAAATTGCTGACCCAGGTCCCTTCAGGTGAAGGCGTAGTTGCTACTTCCGGGCCCACCGAAGCGGGGCCACAGCCACAGGATTTATCACAGGAGCTCATGGGGCGATTCTCCAATTGGACATAGTCTTATCGATTACAAACCTTCTAGCAGCTATAAGGTCAAGCACAGAAATATTGGATTTTCAAGATCGTAGCTCTTTCGTTCAATTCAAACGCTAGCCTCTGCACATATTGTTATGGCTCCCTATACAGGAGTTGAGCGATGCCTCTTGCCCTTCGATGTGCCATACGCTGGATGAGCTATCCACTTGTATTTGGTGGCAGTACCGCCTTCATGATCTGGTCGCTGTATACCGGGATACCGTCGTGGCCCATCATGCCCCTGGTCGCCGCTGTGGGGCTTTTAGTCATCGCTGGTTTAGAGAGACTCCAGCCTTTTCGCGAAGCTTGGCTCGAAGATCATAACGACACCACCACAGACCTGTTGCACATGCTGATCAACCTTTCCGTCATTCAGTTCACTGCTGAGATTCTGGCCAAGCTTGGCGATGCGGTGCCGACTTCGGTTCGCCTCTTCCCGATCGAGAGTCCTCTGTGGTTGCAGCTGGTTCTGGTCGCCGCTGTGCTCGATCTGAGCTTGTATGTCATGCACTGCATCAGCCACCGGGTGCATTGGTTGTGGAGTTTTCACATGATTCACCACAGCGCAGAGCGACTCTATTGGATGAACGGGGAACGTAGACATCCTCTGCATGCCGCGCTGATGGCCGGACCAGGTTTGGTGGTTCTGCTCGCATCAGGGGCACCGTCTGCTGTAGTCGCAACTTGGTTCAGCATCTTGACCGTCCACCTGGCTTTCCAGCATTCGAACCTGGATTACTCGCTGGGTTGGTTACGCAACGTGATTGGGGTCGCGGAGACACATCGTTGGCACCATAAGCGAGAGTTCGAAGATGCCCAAGTAAACTTCGGCGAGTTCTTACTTTTATGGGATCACCTGTTTGGAACCTTCTATGACGGAGCAGACAAGCTCGGCGATGCGCAGGTAGGGCTGCAAGAGCGGGACTATCCAACTGGGTATCGAGCCCAGTTGGTCGCGCCGTTTAGGCGGAAGTTTCAAGTACGTGCGATTGGAAGTGATCACTCGGCGAATTAGCCCCCACACAATCGAGAAGCGATCCGATGAAAGCGCAGATGCCGAAATGCAAACTTTTAGGGTATCGGTGTCTACCCCATCGACTCAGCCCTATGGCTGCCCGGTCAAATATCAGTGACGGACTGAGGCCATACTACCTGCGTTGCACATGGATGCTCGACGCGCTGCCCCGCATTACATAGGCTTGCGAACTTTTGATTGGTGAGAGGAGGAACTATGGACAGGGATGCACTTGAGCGGAACCAGATTCCGATCTATTTCGTCGCCGTGATAGCGGCAGCGATAGGCGGGCTTATGGCTCCTTCAACCGGACAAAGGTTGGAGCTGTTGGTCACCCCAGCCATTGCCGTTCTCATGTATGCCATGTTCCTGCAAATTCCCTTCTTGAACCTGCGGGAGGGGCTTAGCCATAAGCCGTTCATGGCGGCACTGTTGATCGCCAACTTCGTGTTTATCCCCCTGCTGGTATGGGGGCTAACCCGAGTACTCGCCGAGCATCCTGCCATTCTTGTAGGCGCGCTGTTAGTGTTGCTGACGCCCTGCATCGACTATGTAGTGGTATTTACCCACATCGGCAAAGGTGATTCCCGGCTTATTCTCTCTGCGACGCCCATCCTGCTGTTGCTCCAGCTCGCACTGTTGCCTTTCTATTTGGGCATCATGCTCAGTGGCCAATCGGCTATCGTGGTATCGGTGGGTCCGTTCATGGAGGCGTTCCTGGTGCTGATCGTAGCCCCCTTACTGCTGGCCGTAGTCACCGAGGCCCTATCCAAGCGCACAGCTATCGTCAGAGCCTGGAGCGTTGCCTGGGCGTGGTTACCGGTACCCGCAATGGCCGCTGTGCTCATCGTGGTGGTGGGTTCGCAAATCACGCCCGTGGTGTGCGTCATCGATAAGCTAGCGCCGGTTATTCCTGTGTACATGGGCTTTCTGCTTCTGGCTCCGCTAATGGGAGCTCTCGCATCGCGGCTCTTCAAGTTGCCATCAGCCACTGCCCGAGCCGTCACCTTCAGTGCATCAACCCGAAACTCTCTGGTGGTTTTGCCACTGGCTCTTGCCCTCCCAGAAGAGGTTCGCGGCCTCGCTGCAGCGGCGGTGATTACCCAAACACTAGTGGAGCTGATTGGGGAATTGATCTATATCCGGGCGATACCAGCTTGCGTTTGGCGGGCTCGCTCGACCGTATCGGCCCCATAACTCTACCTGGAAGTACAGCCTTCGGGATGGCAAGCTCACGGAACCACATAGAGCTTAAATGCACTCTCTGCTCCGTTGCTCCCCAAACGGCAGATGCAGAGCTTACGTTTGTTTTTGGTTCCATTGCTCCCCAAATCTATTGCGAGCCCACTTATGACGGGTAAATAGCCCAGCATGAGCGCCTATTTTTTACACATAATGCTGGCTTAATTCACATTATGTGTTATCGCCTACGTCGGACCTGAGGACCGGTTGCTGATGACACGTGTCCAATTGTAAGAGCCATTTTCAGCGACTACACTCCAGCCCATGAAACGCTATCTGCGGTTTTGCCTCATCTTCTTTATCAGCTTGGCGCTTCCCCTCAGCGGGATGGCGGGTGTTCAGGCACCAACAGAACCTTGCCCAATGAAGACGATGGGCATGGCGATGATGGACGACATGGGGATGGACTGCTGCAACGATATGAAAAGCCCTTCCGAGCACGGTAAGCCTTGCAAGCCGGGTCAGGAATGCAAGACGGGCGGGATGCTGCAAGTCTCAATCCTCAAGCCTCCCGTAACCTTGTTCAGCCCAGTAGCGATTTCCTTTTTCAGCGATTCCCTACCCATACAGACCCCATCCGGGGTATGGCGACCGCCCCGCGTTTGATTCCTGTCCCACATTGAGCCTCATTCCGCATTAGGGGGATGGACTAGCTGTGCGCATGTCTTTTGACGCGAGCAGTGGATGATCACAGGAATCGTAAACATGAACTCCAAGTGCTATTGCACAGGTTGGTCCCTTGTGGCCGGTCTGGCGGCAAGCGTACTGGCATTGCCGAGCTTCGCTGCCGCATTGACACTCGATGAAGCGTTGCGGCTGGCCGAAAACAATGCGCCGTCGCTGACTGCACAAGACGCCAAAATTCAGGCTGCCAGCAGCGCGGCTATTCCAGCCGGTGAGCTACCTGACCCCAAACTGCTGCTGGGTGTGCAGAACTACCCCATTGGCGGTCCGGATCGCTGGAGCATCGACCAGGACTTCATGACCATGCAAATGGTCGGGGTCAGGCAGGAGATGCCGAACAGCGACAAGCGCAAAGCGCGAATTGAGGTCGCCGATGCGGCCGTGGATCGCGCCGCTGCGGAGCGTCGAGTCGAGCGTCTGAAGGTACGCCAGTCCACGGCGTTAGCTTGGATCAATAGCTACTCGGTTGAGCGCAAAGATGCGCTGTTCCAGGACTTCTACAAAGAAAATCGTCTGCTGACCGATACCGTCCGAGCCCAGATTGCCGGAGGTCGCGCTCAACCCGCTGATGCGGTGACACCCAAGCAGGAAGCGGCTCAACTGGCGGAGCAACAGGACGATCTGATTCTCCAAAGAGCCCAGGCGCGAGCAGCCCTCAAGCGCTGGATTGGCTCCGCCGCCAACGACAAGCCCGTGGGTCGTTTGCCTGAATGGCCCGTAGATACCTCAGGCTACTCCCATAAGTTGCAACACCACCCCGAATTGGCCGCGTTTGCGCCAATGACCCGCGAAGCGCAAGCCAAGGTTCGTGAGGCCGTGTCGGAGAAGCAGTCGGACTGGAGCTGGGAACTGGATTACCAGCGCCGTGGCCGTGAGTTTGGCGATATGGTCAGCGTGCAATTTTCCTGGGACCTACCGCTGTTTCCTGACTCGCGGCAAAACCCCAAAATTGCGGCCAAACAGGCTGAGCTCAGTCAGCTTGAGGCCGAGCGCGAAGCCCTGTCACGCGAGCACACTCAGCAACTGGAAAACGAACTGGCTGACTATGAACGCCTGAATCGTGCCGTGCGCCGAAACCAGGAAAGCCTGTTGCCGCTGGCCAAGGAAAAGGTCGAACTCAGCATGGCCAGTTATCGGTCCGGCAAAGGCGATTTGAACGCTGTTGTTGCCGCCCGACGTGAACTCATCGAGGCCCGCCTCAAACAGATCGATGTGGAAGAGCAACGAGCACTGACCAGTGCGCGTCTGTATTTTGCTTATGGGGAGTCCACCCAATGATCCTTAAAAAATGGAATGGAGCATGGCTTGTAGGTATCTCGCTGGCATTGGGTGTTGCCGGTGGCTACTGGTTCGCTCACCAGCGCATGAGCGGAGTACCAGGTACCGCCCCGGAACAGCGCCTCAGTTCACCGGATGAAGGCAAGGCTCTGTATTGGTACGACCCCATGTACCCGCAGCAAAAGTTCGATAAGCCGGGTAAGTCTCCCTTCATGGACATGCAACTGGTCCCTCAGTATGCCAGCGGAGCAGGGGACCGTGCGACCGTCAGTATCGATCCAAGTCTGACCCAGAATCTCGGCTTGCGTTTTGCGACTGTCACCCGTGGGATCTTTGATTCCAGCCTCGACGTGACAGGTGTCTTGGCGTTCAACGAACGTGATGTCGCTGTGATCCAGGCACGCACCGCTGGCTTTGTGGAGCGGGTCTACGCACATGCTCCAGGCGATATGCTCAAAGCCAATGCGGCATTGGCGGATATTCTGGTGCCGGAATGGGCGGCTGCCCAGACAGAGTTTTTTGCGCTGAGGCGCAATGGAGATGCTGACTTGTTGGCTGCGGCCCGACAACGACTGCGGCTCACAGGGATGCCGGCAACACTGATTACTCAGGTAGAGCGTGGCGGTAAGGTTCAGCCCTACCTGACACTCACCACCCCTATTGCCGGTGTGCTGCAAGAGTTGAATGTTCGTACGGGCATGACCGTGGCGACTGGCGACACTCTGGCGCGCGTCAATGGCTTGAGCAGTGTCTGGCTAGCCGTGGCTGTTCCAGAATCGGACTCCGCAGCTATCACCGTGGGACAGCCAGTCGAAGCGCGTCTGCCAGCTTTCCCTGGGACAATGCTCAATGGCAAGGTCAGCGCGATTTTGCCCGAGACCAATCCGGACAGTCGCACGCTTCGCGTGCGGGTGGAACTACCCAATTCGGACGGGCGCCTCAGACCGGGTTTGACGGCGCACGTACGCCTGAACAGCTCAACCGGGCAAAGTGTCTTGTGGGTGCCGAGCGAGGCGGTCATTCGCACTGGCCGACGTGCTCTGGTGATGCTCGCCGAAGAAGCTGGCCGCTACCGTCCGGTTGAAGTGCAACTCGGCCAGGAAAGCGATGGCAAGACGGCGATAGTGAAAGGTCTGGAAGAAGGCCAGAAGGTGGTGACCTCTGGCCAGTTCCTGCTCGACTCGGAGGCCAGTCTCAAAGGCATCGTTGCTAGCTCGGAGAAAGAGTCTCCGCCCAATGAAGCAGCCTCCAGTTTTCATGAGGCGGATGGGCAGATCGTTGAAATCAACGACAAAGAAGTCACGCTCGCCCATGGCCCCTTCAAGACGCTGGGCATGCCTGGCATGACGATGACGTTCCCTCTCGCCAGTCCGGCGCTGATGCAGGGCCTCAAGGCTGGTGACAAGGTTCGGGTCGCGGTGAGCCAGACCGATGATGGCTTGCGTGTCGAGCACCTGAATAAATCGGGGAGCCAGCCATGATTGCAGCTCTCATTCGTTGGTCGGTGGCCAACCGATTCCTGGTGCTACTGGCGACACTGTTCGTCACGGCTTGGGGTATTTGGTCGGTGCAGAGTACGCCCATCGATGCGTTGCCGGATCTCTCCGATGTTCAGGTGATCATCCGCACTCCTTATCCAGGACAAGCGCCGCAGATTGTCGAGAATCAGGTGACCTATCCGTTGGCCACCACCATGCTCTCAGTACCAGGGGCCAAGACCGTGCGTGGTTATTCCTTTTTTGGGGATAGCTTCGTTTATGTGCTGTTCGAAGACGGCACTGACTTGTACTGGGCCCGCTCGCGGGTGTTGGAATACCTGAGCCAAATACAAAGCCGGTTGCCGGCCAGCGCCAAACCGGCGTTGGGGCCGGATGCGACAGGGGTGGGTTGGATCTACCAGTACGCACTGGTGGATCGCAGTGGCGGTCACGATTTAGCCCAGCTTCGAGCACTTCAGGACTGGTTCCTCAAGTTCGAACTCAAGACTCTGCCCAACGTTGCAGAAGTCGCTACAGTGGGAGGCATGGTCAAGCAATACCAGGTGCAGCTTGATCCGCTCAAACTGGCCAGCCTCGGTATCACTCAGGCTGAAGTGACCGAAGCTATCGGCAAGGCCAATCAGGAAACCGGTGGCGCGGTGCTGGAGATGGCGGAGACCGAGTTTATCGTGCGTGCTTCCGGCTACCTGAAGACGCTCAATGACTTTCGGGCGATCCCGCTCAAGCTGGCTTCGGGTGGTGTGCCGGTGACCCTTGGCGATGTCGCCACGATCCAGTTGGGTCCGGAAATGCGGCGTGGCATCACCGAACTCGACGGCGAAGGCGAGACCGTCGGCGGCGTGGTGATATTGCGCAGCGGCAAGAATGCTCGCGAGACCATTGCGGCGGTCAAAACCAAACTCGACGAACTGAAAAGCAGTCTGCCGGCCGGGGTGGAAATCGTCACCACCTACGACCGCAGTAAGCTGATCGACCGCGCCGTGGAAAACCTCAGCCACAAGCTCATCGAAGAGTTCATCGTCGTCGCGTTGGTGTGTGGGATCTTCCTCTGGCACCTGCGCTCATCCCTGGTGGCGATCATTTCGCTGCCGGTGGGGGTGCTGATTGCCTTTATCGTCATGCGCTACCAGGGCATCAACGCCAACATCATGTCCTTGGGCGGGATAGCCATCGCCATCGGCGCCATGGTCGATGCGGCCGTAGTGATGATCGAGAACGCCCACAAGAAGATTGAGGCTTGGCACGCGGCCAATCCGGGGGAAGAACTGAAGGGTGAGCGGCATTGGCATGTGATGACCGAAGCGGCGGCAGAGGTAGGCCCGGCGCTGTTCTTCTGTTTGTTGATCATCACTCTGTCGTTCATTCCGGTGTTCACGCTGGAAGCTCAGGAGGGACGGCTGTTCGGTCCTTTGGCTTTCACCAAGACCTACGCCATGGCCGCAGCGGCGGGATTGTCGGTGACCTTGGTGCCGGTGCTGATGGGCTACTGGATTCGAGGACGAATTCCCAGTGAACATCAGAACCCGTTGAACCGGTGGTTGATTCGGATCTATCAGCCAGCCCTGGATGCAGTCTTGCGTCGACCAAAGATCACGCTGCTGGTGGCGCTATTGGTTTTTGCCAGTGCGCTATGGCCAATGTCTCGCTTGGGTGGCGAGTTTCTCCCCCCGTTGGACGAGGGCGACCTGCTCTATATGCCTTCAGCTCTGCCGGGATTGTCAGCGCAGAAAGCGGCACAACTGCTGCAACAGACCGACCGTCTGATCAAGACCGTGCCTGAAGTCGAACACGTCTTCGGTAAAGCGGGGCGCGCTGAAACCGCCACCGACCCCGCACCGCTGGAGATGTTCGAAACCACGATCCAGTTCAAGCCGCACGAGCAATGGCGTCCAGGCATGACCCAGGAAAAGTTAGTGGAAGAACTGGATCGAGTGGTACGAGTCCCTGGGTTGACGAATATCTGGATACCACCGATTCGTAACCGTATCGACATGCTTGCCACGGGGATCAAGAGTCCCATCGGAGTGAAAGTTGCCGGCACCAATCTGACTGAGATCGATGCGGCCACCCAGGCAGTTGAGCGAGTGGCCAAGGGGGTACCCGGTGTCAGTTCGGCTCTGGCCGAGCGACTGACCGGTGGTCGCTATATCGATGTGGATATCGACCGCAAAGTCGCCGCCCGCTACGGGCTGAATATCGCCGATGTGCAGTCCATCGTGGCCGGCGCTATCGGCGGTGAAAATGTCGGTGAGACCATTGAAGGGCTCGCACGCTTCCCGATCAACGTGCGTTACCCACGGGAGTGGCGTGACTCGCTCGGTGCCTTGGAGCAATTGCCGATCTATACCCCGCTAGGTAGCCAGATCACCCTCGGCACAGTGGCGAAGGTCAAAGTCACGGACGGTCCGCCGATGCTCAAGAGCGAGAACGCACGACCTTCGGGCTGGGTGTACATCGACGTGCGTGGCCGGGACATTGCCTCGGTAGTCGCCGATCTACGCAGGGTGGTCAACGAGCAGGTCAAGTTGCAGCCCGGCATGAGCCTGAGCTACTCGGGACAGTTCGAGTTTCTCGAAAGGGCCAACGCACGACTCAAACTGGTGGTGCCTGCCACGCTGTTGATCATCTTCGTGCTGCTCTATCTGACTTTCGCCCGCTTCGATGAGGCCCTGCTGATCATGGCCACTCTGCCATTCGCACTGACTGGCGGGGCATGGTTCCTTTATCTGTTGGGGTTCAACCTGTCGGTCGCCACCGGTGTCGGCTTTATCGCACTGGCCGGGGTTTCTGCCGAGTTCGGCGTGATTATGCTGCTCTACCTGAAGAACGCCTGGACCGAACGTGAAGACCTCGGCGACAACACTGAACATGGGCTGGTTGCGGCGATTCGTGAAGGCGCTGTACAGCGCGTGCGACCCAAGGCGATGACCGTGGCGGTCATCATTGCTGGCTTGTTGCCCATTTTGCTGGGCAGCGGGACCGGCAGCGAGGTGATGAGCCGAATTGCTGCACCCATGGTCGGCGGCATGGTCACCGCTCCCTTGCTGTCCCTGTTTGTCATTCCGGCAGCCTATCGATTGATGCGCCGCCGGCACCTCCAATTTGTACCCACCACATCTCAAGGAAAAGTCGTATGAAATTGACCCTGATTGCAGTTGCAAGCACCGTATTTACGCTGTCTCTTTCGGCCCACGCAGAGGATATGCCGGGCACGAAAATGGACGGAATGGAGGGCATGCAGATGAAGCAGGAAACAACGCAGGCTGCAGTGGCCACCGCCGACGGAACGATCAAGGCTATCGATACTACGAAGCATACGGTGACCATCGCTCACGGCGCTGTTCCAGCTGTGCAATGGCCACCGATGACCATGGCCTTTTCCGTGACGGAAGATCAACTGAAAGGGCTGACGGCCGGAGACCGTGTGTCATTTTCCTTTCGGCTAGAGGGCGGCAAAGCCACGATTGTGTCCATCAAAAAGTGAAACAGCCGTGGTAAAAGTGACCGGCACGCTTTGTCGTGCCGGACATGACCCATTACATCCACTTGTTCAGGGAAACTTGCACGTAAGTGATGGTGATCGAATGACTATTTTTGGCTGATATCCGCAGTCCGGGAAAGCAGTAATGGGTCGACGACGCCATTCGTGGCGAAAGCCCATTGCTGGCAGCCATCGTGGATGTGTTTACGTTTTTATTAGTCCTACGCCGAGATGTTGTAAGGGATTGCTTCCTTCTCTATCGGTAATCGCAGCACGTCGTTCGAGTGCCGGAATTCAGGCAGAGGTTTGATGACGGATGGCGAAGAAAAGAGACATAGATAACATCATCAGGTGCTGAACGAGGCTTCAAGGCACGCCATGGCAAATTGCGTGATGCAAAACGCCTTAGCGCCCCTTGCGGGAGCGGGTGCGGGGTGGCCTCGAAGTTAACTTCGTATGGTTTTAAGTAGATATGTATCGAAATTAGCGAGTTTATGTATTTTGCATAAACTCGCTAATTTAGATACATACGCTGTGGTCAGCACCGTTACCCACTAACACTGCCAGAAAACGAGCGCTGCCATCACCCCCGTTTCGCGAGTCAAAAAAGCGTCCTGCTCGAAGCCGACTCAGCATTCGCCACCCTCAGATCTCTTTTGAAATCGAGGCAAATGCCCTTAATATGATCTTATCTTGCCATCATCGTTTTCAATCATGGATGTTTCTCGGGGGTAGGCCGGAATGGCAGAACAAGAAGACGCTAAGCCCGCAAGCGGGCGCTTCAACACAAATGATGAGACGAAGCGGATCGTATGGACACAGACCGCTGGTCATTGTGAACTGTGCGGTACGGATCTAACGTTCGACTATCGTGCCGGCAAGCCAATGAGATGGGGCGAAGTGGCGCATATTCTGCCCGCCAGTCCCAAAGGCCCTCGGGGACGCGCGGATCATGATGCTGAGGCGCACACAAACGATACCGCTAATCTGATGCTCCTGTGCCCAGGTTGTCATGACAAAATTGATCGTGACGCAGATGGGTATCCTGAAAATGATTTGAGTGGTTTACACCAAGCGTACCTGGAACGCATCCGCCTCGCCGCAACGACCCCCGATGGTGGCAGAGCCATTCCTCTCATTGTCCAGAGCCAGCATTTCCAGACGATCAACGATATTCCCGTGCGCGATCTGTTGACGGCGATGTCTGCCGAAGGATTAACCGCCTTCGATCAAGGCATCAAAATCACCTTCGCTGCGCCCGGACCACGCGGCAGAGACACTACTTATTGGCAGAACGTCAAAGACAGCATCCAGTATGAGTTGGAGCAGCAATTCAAGCGTCGCGGCGGCACCTATGGCGACTCGCCCGCGCTAGCGGTAGTAGGCTTGGCCGATATACCGGCATTGATGATGTTGGGCCAGAGTATCGGCGACCGTTCCAAACGCTTAATCTTCTCTTTTCACCGCGAGCATCTTTTGCGCTGGCCCGATCAGTCTGCTGAGCCGCCCGGTTTTCTGTTTACGCCTCCACCCGACGGCGATGGCCCACTGGCGTTGGTGCTCTCCATTTCTGCGCAAGTTCCAGTTCGCGACGTGACCGATGCTCTACCCGGTGCACGTATTGCAGAGCTGTCGATCCCAGAACCAAGCTACGCGATGGTACAGAACCGTCGGGTGATTCATGCTTTTCGCGACGCACTTCAAATACGACTGAGCCAGCTTGAGGCTCAGACCCCTGACCCTATCCACGTCTTTGCCGCAATTCCTGCGGCATTGGCCATCGAGTTTGGCGCGTTGCTCACCACACAGCATCAACATACGTACCTGATCTTCGATCGGGACAAAGAAAACCAAGATCGGTTTACGCAAACACTGCAATTGGGTCCCGTGGCCCAGGAGGGTATGTAATGCTTTTGAGCAACGAACAGACCAAGCGCAGCAGTTGGGAATATTTTCTGCTTCGCGCCGCGCGGGAAATCTCGCTGTCGGAAGCGCAGTACGAAAAAATCAATGACCGGTACTCACAACTGGAAAAAATCCTCTCGGCTTCTGACAATCCGCTGCTCGCTGAGGCCCATATCTTCGTTCAGGGCTCAATGCGGCTGAAAACGACCATTAAGCCAATTCCCGGCGCGCCTGCGGATCTGGACACCATTGATGCGGACGCGATTATCTGGCTCCCTCACGCTCAAGGCGCTGGTGCGAAGGAAGTTCTAGAGGCGATTGAGCAGCGTTTTAGGGAAGGCTCCCGCGTTCAGGAAGAAGTTAAGCAACTACGTCGTGGTATTCGGATCGTTTATGCCGACGAAAATCCAGGTTTCCACATCGATGTCACACCTGCCCGCGCGATCAACGGAAATGGCGAAGCAAACGGCGAGGGTAAGCTTGAGGTTCCGGATCGGGTCACAGGGTGGAAAGCAAGCAGCCCTATTCCTTATTCGAATTGGTTGCAGGTTGCTTCCGCCCAAGAAATCTCTCTGGAAAGCTTGGTGGTTGCCAAAAGCCAGCGGATGCTTGATGCCGCGACACAAGATCCTTTGCCGCATTATCAGGATTACATCGATCAAGATCCCCTGCGTGCGACCATAAAGCTGCTGAAGCGGCATCGCGATGAATGGGCCATCAAAACAAGGAGCGCTGATACTCGTCCCATATCTGCAGTTATCACCACTCTGGCCACTCACGCATACCTGGAGGTCGTGAAGGAGTCCCAGTCGAAGCCTTTGGCACCGCTCGATGCAATTTTGGAAATCGTTCGCAGAATGCCGCAGCACATCGCGCATAGAGGTAGCGATTGCTTTGTCTGCAATCCTGCCGATAACGGCGAAAACTTTGCAGAGAAGTGGAATCGACCGGGCGAGGGGCAAGGCTATCGCCAAGCATTTGCCAAGTGGCATGCGGACGCCAGTGCATCCGTGTCATTGGGTTTGGAAAGTTTTGAATCCAATGATTCTTTTGCCGAGGCAGTGAAAAAGAATTTCGGTATTGCGCCGGCATTCATTACGGCAGTGAACAATGAAATCCCTGCGAATTGGACGATGCCCGGTCGACCGGATGGCACTACTCGAAACTCTGCTTCGATGGGTTCGCTCTTCGGAGGGGTCAGCGGTGGCGGAACCTCTCAGTCGAGCGTAAAGCCAGTTGGACGCCTTGGCTGATCCTATTAAGACGCCATTGCAGCGCGGAATCGCCGCACTGCGAAACACCCTAGGTCAGGATGCTGCCGATACATTGCTCCAGCCCGCACCCATGCGGGCTGACGAAGCGGCGTGCTTTCACTTCCCCTTGCCCATTGATTACACGGGGCAGGAGCGGCGACTGCGTATTGGTTTCCCCTCCAACTTTCCCCGTGGGCTCTTGCGGCTGAACGTCGAACCTTCTCCATGGCTGGTCTGGCCGCATGCCACTAAGTCGGGGCTTTGCCTTCATGGCTTTCAGGAACGCCCCATTATGGGCTCCCCGGAGGTCGTGGTAGAGGACAGTCTTGCTCGCTTGGCCCAGATCGTTGCGTTGTCCAAGATGGGATCAAGTCAGGCAACGCGCGATATTGAATTTCAGAATGAGATCACTACCTACTGGTCTTTTCAGCACGGACAGTCGTACCAGAACCTTTTACTTTTGGATCGACCTCAGGCTGCCTCGCAGTTGTTTGCTCTCAGCGATCCGCGCCGGGCTGTGCCATCCGGTCAGGAAACGGTTTGGCTAGCATCGAACATAGCTGCACTCAAAGGGCATTACCGACGGGTTGTCGGGCGCTCCGCTGTCATTCGCGCGGCCGAAACTCCTGGTTTTTACGTCAAGCTTCAGACTTATCCGGATATCCGCACCCCGGATCCAGAAGATTTATTGCTGTGGCTCACGCCACACCTTCAACCAGACGATGCCGAGCAATTGCTGGCATGGTTTGAGCTGCATGGAACGTTGGCGAGTCGATGGATTGTCCTGGAGCTTCCTGGGGGGACGGATGCTCCAACTTATTGCCTCAATGTCCGCTCGCTTGGCGTACAGCAAGAGCGGGGGGCAAAGTTTGGCTTGCGCACAGCGCGCCGCCGGCCAGCCATCGCAAATGCACATCCTCCGGCACTTGTCCGCGCAACTGCCCTAGACGTGCTTGATCGTGCGTCCATTCTGTCCCGCGATATAAGCGGCACTGCAAAGCACCTTGAAAATGCTCGGGTCGTTTGTGTTGGCGTTGGCTCGTTAGGCAGTGCGGTGGCAATACAATTGGCACGCTCCGGTGTCGGCCACCTTACCCTCATCGATCCTGACACTCTGGTGTCAGCCAATCTGGGTAGGCACGTTCTGGGAGCGGATAGCCTAGGGAGGCTGAAAGCCTCAGCGTTGAGGGACAAGATTCTGTTAGATCTTCCGACTACAGAATGCACCGCTTATTCGACTTTCGCCGAAGTAGTTATGAGCAGCAAACCAGAAGTGTTCGATAACGCAGATCTTGTGGTGATTACGACAGCAGATTGGCAGTCGGAGGTCACTGTATGGCGAGCCAAATCCAGCGGCGTTTCTTGGGGACTTTTACAAGCCTGGAGCGAACCGTATACCCAGGTAGGCCACGCGCTATTCGCACCAGCCGGTACCTTTGATGGCCGTCATTTATTCACGGACATCGGCGATTTCCTTCATAAGTTTACAGAGTGGCCGGGAGGAGGTGTGGTTCCACTGCCCGCGTGTGGGGAGAGCTTTATTCCAGGGGGATCGCTGGGGATGACCAACATCGCCTCTATGGTGTCGCACACGGCTTTACGCGCATTGACCGGCAACATCGCTACTGCATCTTGGGTTAGCAGTATCTACAGGCCTGAAGATGTGCCGAGCTTAGGAGGCCAATACCATGGGCCCAAACTGCCAGAGGGGGCGCAGCAACTTCTACTCGAGCGCGGATGGCCGGAACATAAGGATGAAATGGTATGACGGATATCGCTTGGCGCTGGAGATGGGCGGAGGTGGATTCCGAGCTATTGGTGTCGCATGCTGTCGCGGATATCTTGGATAGTCATCGGCAGGGTCTTTTTGGCGTGGAGCGAGGGGGACAGTTATTCGTCAACCCGGTTGATCCGAAAGGGTTGCTGCTGGCCTTGGCCACGTTGCCTCATCGCGCCGATCGGTCAGGCTGGTCTTGGCTAGAGTTGGATGCGGAGCGGTGCCGTCAGGAGATCCAAGCTGCCAACGAACAAGGGTTACGTCTGGTTGGCTATTGGCATACGCATCCCCAATCTGTTCCGGTGATTTCTCCGGCAGACATAGGAAGTTTCTCCAGATTTGCTGCGCGTTACACGCAGGATCTGCCGCACCCAATAGCCGTTATTGTTGGCAAATCCGAAAAACCAGAAGGCATCAAGGCGTGGTCGTTCAGGGGCGGCAGATATGTTGAGGCAACCTGGCTTAGATAAGCATCAAGTCGGTGCCATGGGAGGCTCGTCAGCGATTACCTTTACCCGCCAGCATTAGCGCGAAGAGCTCTGCCTGAAAGCGAGCATCATCCAATGCGTTATGGTTCGGTTCGCTGAGTGGCTTCAGCGCAGCAGTCATCTTGGATGATTTTGTTTCCTGCCAGCTGCAACCTACAGCTCCCATGAAGTAGGCCTTCATGTCGATAGCGGTAAAACCAAAGGGGTTGTTTTCCAAGTATTTGTGGAAGTAGTAATTGACGAATGACCAGTCAAACGGTGCATTGAGTCCTACGAAAATGACCTTCTGCCCCGTTTGGCAGGATGATTTCAGCCATTCCCCAAATGTCAGCATCGCCTGTTGCGGAGTGAGTCCTTCGCGCTCCAGCTTCTCCAAACTCAACCCCGATACTGCCAGTGCTTCCGGGTCGTGTTTTGGACTGTCAGGTCGTAGTTCAAGATAGATGGACGTTGCAGGTTGGGCTACAAGACAGGCTCCAATAGAAAGCAGGCTGTATTCGCCTGGTATAGGCCCAGAAGTCTCGACGTCGACGGAAACATAAAGCTCATCAGGGTGCATGTCATATCCTTTTCGTGTAGTTACCTGATCACGCTCAGGCTCTTAACCATGTGAAGGTGGAAAGGCAGGCAAAGCCATTGACCGATTTTTTGATTTTCACTCGCTATCCGGCGTTCGAGCAGCGGCAGTGCATGTCTACCAGCGGCTTGCGCGTTCCTTTGGTCAGCTCTGCGCCCGAGCATAATGATGTGTGTCATTCTCTGATGGCAGACGAGGGCCGGACGATCATGAGTGAAACTGAGCGTTGGATAGCCAAATGCCAGAATACTGAAGACGGTACTGGCGACATCATCATTGATCTGCCTCAAGAGTTGCTTGACCAAATGGGGTTAGGTGTTGGGGACGACCTGGAGCTAACGGTAACGAATGGCACATTAGTGCTGACGCCCATGCACAACGCAACATCAGTGCGGCCCATGTTGGCTGGCGCCCTGCGTCAGGATGTCTATCATGCTTACCGCGCGCGTCTGGAGGCGCTTCTTCATATCTCCGTCAATGCCTCGGATCTGGACATTCACGACATGATAGTAGCTGGTTTCTCGGTCAGCCTGATCAAAGTGCTTTGTGATGATGGAACCTTAAGCGACGAAGAACGCGACAGAATCATTCAATCCAAAACGCTCAAAACAAAACTGTCAGCCAATCAGCTCTTAACGTTGCATGAGAGCGATCGCCTGTTCCGGTTTGCACACATTACCGCCATGGCCGAGGTGATCTTCGGTCACAAAGGGAAGGCCAAACAATGGCTTTCCAAACCCAAAGCCCGTTTTTTGGGAGAAAGCCCATCGTCGATGGTCACTACAACCTTTGGCACGCATCTAGTCGAAGAAATGCTGATTCAAGTGTCTGAGGGAATGTCATTTTGATTCAGCCGCAGCCAAACGGCTTCTACCGCTCCTTGAGTAACATGAATTTCATGCGCCTATGCCGGCGTCGCCTTGCCGATACGGCATGCACGGGCATCCATGAAGCACTAGGTTTCACCCACATCGGCACCTACCGCGAGGTAGGGTTCAAGCACGGCAATGGCATAGCTGGGTACTGGCGCAAACCACTTTATCCGGTGACAACTCCATAGAAATCATCCCGTTCAGTGAGATGAGGGGAGAAGACGGACCAGCTGTGACATGGCCCAGCTGTTATTCGTCGGCATCGGAATCTCGTGTGTCGCTGGGAGCTAAGCTGAATGATGCTTCTCGTTCGAATCGGTTTTTTTTGATCGGCCGGAGGTACAAATGAATCTGGCAGATTTTGTCTCAGTGCTTTCTGCGGGTGAGAAAATAGACGGGTGCCAACTCACCACCTCAGATGCTGTGGCGCTCGCCCGTCTGCATTTCCCTTCCCGTGCCTATTGTCTTGTTGCTGATTGGGCAATATTGGATCTCGACATTACAACACGTCAGCGAAAAGCCATTACGGATAGAGAGCTAATTCCTGCTCTCGTTTACGCTTTGACCGTTATCCAAGACAGTAAGGGCCGCTTCCCAACTGGTGATTGGGTCAGAACAACGCTGGGTGTTTCCTTCACCCACGACTGCTTATTTCGAACAAAAAACACAGTTTATGTGCTGATGGGGGCCGGTCGAAGGTTGCGCACAGATTTAGACATCGCACTGAGCCTGTGCTGAAAAACCGTTATTTCCACACAGTTGAGTGACCGGTCGCGCTCACATACTGTTTCGGCATGAATGATTGCTCTCGCTGTTGTGTCAAACTATGTTGTTCCAAATCGAGCCCCGTATTTGAAGTGTGACGCATCTGTGTCAATCTATGTTGCTGTTGTGTGGACCCCGGATCATCCTACAGGCCCCGATTTACGTGAGGGGTTGTGTCAAACTATGTTGTTGGTAACCATTTATGACAACGGAATTTGCGACTAAGGAGGAGGCTTGGCGGGCGGCTAGTGAGATTGTGTCCGGCCTTAAGTCTTCGCATCATGAGATGAGAAGCTTGTTCCGGGATTTAACATTTGCAGAAGAAGATGAATTTATTGATGAGTTCATTGAAAAAGTCGAGCGCCGTCTTGGGAAAAAAATTGTTGGCGGGGTTCGTACATTTATCGAGAGAGAAACGCGCGATCATTACTCTTGACTGAAGGCGGGCGGAGGCAGGCTGGCCATCCAGGTACCAAAAAAGGTTTCGCCTCAAGCGTCGTCCGTGAACTCAAGGAGAAGGGGCGGCACAAGCCAACTGATAAAACAAAAGAATGTTGAATAGGAGTTGTCATGAGCGAAGAGACTGAAGCTCTCAAATTTCTCAATCAGCTTGCCGACGCTATTGAGCAGCATCATGGCAAATGCAAGGTTGAGCGCGACGTGTTCCTGTTCTGGTTAGACGATATGGTTCGCCAGGGCCTTGCAACCGGCGCCGGCGAAGAAGCAGTCGTGGCAGCGATATTTAAAACCTACCCGTCATGGCAAAACGAGTTGTTCAAAACCGATAGCGATGGCTGAAGAAAACATGACAGAGCAAATGTTATGCGTAGGCTCGACATTGGGCCGGTGCCCATGTGCCACTTCACGCCGATGGAGTTCCACGAATGCGACTCCGATCCGAGCGGGCGCAGTGACGGCTATCAGTGCCGGCATTGCGGCCATAGCGAGGACAGCACCGAAGCCTGGGCGAAGGTGCGAGCCCGCGAAGCCAAGTCACCCTCTCCCACCATTCCCCAAACCATGCCTGCGCTCGACAGCGCACCGTTCTAGGAATGTCCCATGCGCGCCGACCTGCTTGAACGCTACGTTGCCCGATTGCTTGCCGAGGGTGCTGGGTACCACTCGATCAATGTTGATATACCGTATATGGTCGGTCGTAAGCGGCACGATGCAGGCGCCCCATGGAGCAATGCACAGAGCCTGACCTATCGCGCTCAGCGCCTGGCCCGTCTTGGCTATGCCGACGCCGCGCATGGTCGACCAGTACGACCTACCGCGGAGTGCTGGCCGAACATCGACACCTGAAGGAAAAATCATGGAATTTGATGATATGGCAGCCGCGGTTGCGAAGTGGGCCGGCACCCAACCTCTTGTTCGCAAGGCCTACCTCTTTGGCAGCCGGGTTCGTGGCACACATCGAGCAGATAGCGATCTTGATGTTGCGGTCGAGGTTTTCACCCTACCAGGTGATAGCAGTCCATTTACAACTTGGGCTGGTGAAGCGCAGCGGCTCAAAACCTCGATAGCCGGCGTTGTTCCTGTAACCATTGACCTTGATTGGTACGGAGATGAGGTAGAGACACCTCGCATCCATGAGGCGTTGGAGCAATCAAGTATCGTGGTCTATGAGGTTGAAAGTACTACCTTAGCCATACCTACCACCTGATCCAGGAAAGGTGCGGATCTGCCGCCCAGGTACTTCCAAGCCCCGGCCGAAACCCGGGGCCGAGGACGTAGAAAGATGCGATTTTCGCTTTTACCGAACGACAGGAATTTTTCGTGAGCTTGTATACAGGTCCAGTTGAATTAACCCTCATTTACGGTCAGCCAGGCGGATTAGGCCGAACAGCAGAGCCGAAAACCGTCAAAGTGGTCATGCAGCGCATGCACGGGTGTATCTCGGTTGTCATTCCCGAAATTGGGGTCGCCCTGCTAAAAGCTCCAGGCCTTACCCGAGCGCACATAAAGCTGAGTGACGGTACGGGTATCGAGGGAACAGTACGCGCCGTTCAATACGATTATTTCGAGTTAGTCGAGGATCCACAGCCAGCATAGGTTTAGGAGTTAGAAGACATGCAAAAGGCAGCAAAATGGCGCGGTATTGGAATCGCGGCCGTTGTGATCGTAATCACCGGCATCGCAGTTTTTTGGATTGAGTGGTGGGTTAAAAGCTTGGTTCATTGAGAACGTCCCTGCCATATAGGAAAACCTTGGTAAGGCCCAAGCCCAGCTGACAAAGTTGGGCTAGGCACCACTCCCTCCAGACAGTCAGGACGCGAATGTATTCCTTGTAGATCGGAGTGTATCGACGCAGCTTTCCTAAACAGGAAAACGCAACTAGATTCAATCTTGAAAAGAATCTTAGGCCAGGGAGTGATGTGTTATGGCAAGACTGCTCTGGGTCGCTGCAGTATTTTTGCTGATCGCTGGCTGTCGTTCGAGTCCCCAGAACGCAGCAATGTTCGATTATGGAAACGCTTATAACCCACCCTATACCGCGGAAGGAGTGATCAATCCCCTATCTGGCGCGCGCGAGCCGCCTTGCTCACAGTTTTCGTCCAGCTATGCAATGGAGTGCATGGAGCGGTATGAAAAAAAATATGGAAAGGCCGCCTACGATAAGGCTTTTGGAATTCCGCAAAAGGTTAGTCAGCCAGCTGTACTTTTCACAAATCCCGTGGGCTGTGAAAAGCCATTAACGGCAGCCGAAGTGCGCTCAATAATGGTGGAGGTTATTCAGCAGTACGGCCTTCAGCAGAGCGGCGTGGGTCAAATCGACGGTCGCCGTGCAGATGGAGCTCCAGGCCCCAAACCTACTCCGACTCCAGATAACTCTGGCGTAAGGCGTGCCGACGGTCACAGGGCCGGATGGGATGCGTTACAAGGTTTTGAGCCAACACCATCGAGACCGCCACCGACCCATGGTATGGGAGTGGGCGGGGGTGGCCCAGGCCAATCGCCCACACGAGACTAGACGGAATTCAACTTTGTCCGTAACAGGAAGCTTATCCGTCTGAAAGGAGTTTTCACCATGTCGTCGCTTGAGCCCAACAAGCTGCCGCTGCTGACTGATGACCAGGTGAAAGCCGGTGCGCGCCCGGGGGAAAGCTGGGAACAGGCGCGCAAGCGCCTGGAGGGGTTGAACTGGGCGTGCCCGCCGGCCCCTCTCGGCGAGCATCCCGGCGCCGATTACACCATTTCCGGTCCGGTCGATGAATGCGAAGGCCTCGACGGCCAGCCGATTCAATGGGTCCAACGAGCTAGGCCGCTGGCACTACTAAATCCCCATTGCAATCGAGACACCTCGACCACGCGAATGATCGACAGTGACAAACTCAAACCCACGCTGGAGGCTTAGCTGGCCAAGGCTGTGCCGACTATGCCTTGCCCTGGACTGGCTCCGCCTCGGCGATAAGCCGGTCGGCAGGATAGGGCCGCATAAACTCCATGCTCTCCTCCGCCGTCGCCCGCAACCAATCCTGATGCACGCCATTCGGCAAGATGACCACCATGCGCTTCTCGTCATCGGGCTTGTGAAAATTGCGCATTAACTGGTGGATCCGCCGCGTTAATCGTGAGCATGCTATAGCTGTGCACCACCTCTCCCGCCGGATTAACCCACCGCTCCCACAGGCCCGCAATGCCTATCAGACCACCGTCTGCCCGGGTAATGCGTGTGGGGATTGACTTGCCAGAACGCCAGTCGGGCTCGTAGAACGCGGTGCACGGAATGATGCAGTGCTGGGCTTTGGCCCAGGCCGATCGGAACGACGGTTTGGACGCG
The DNA here is from genome assembly GCF_029959925.1 of Pseudomonas sp. PS02303. Lineage (NCBI taxonomy): Bacteria > Pseudomonadati > Pseudomonadota > Gammaproteobacteria > Pseudomonadales > Pseudomonadaceae > Pseudomonas > Pseudomonas sp. PS02303. Next base: position 67,423 of record NZ_JASCOM010000001.1, on the reverse strand, counting down.
GCCGTTTCACTCCGGCAATTGTATGTGCTGCGCGCGAGCTTGGTGTCCTTCGCCCAGAACGGTAGCAGACCGAACATCCCGACCAGTGCCTCCACAGGGCTCTCTCCCTCCTCGGCCTCTTCGGCTCCTCGAGCACGCAGGAAAGGCCCGATGTACCCCGGCCACAGGGCTGTTTTGAAAGGCTGGTCCGGTGCTGCACCGAACCCGGCCCGGAGCCTTTCTGACGAAGGTGCTTCGTATCGACTACACATTGCCGTACCTCCGATACAAAATCACATCATAGGCCATCGCTCGCCATCCCCGCAGGTCGTCTAGCGGCTAGGCTTGTAGTTCTACGAAGGCACCACGGTCGCGCTAAACTTGCACGCCCCTCAAGATTAGGTACGGGTTGGTTGAATCGCCCCCCGCTCCAAGGAGCCCGCCGATGACCTATAGGGAATACCGAACAGCTCTAAGAGACTGATTATTGAAATATCGCAGCACACCACCGGCCCGAAAGGGCCTTTCGCAGTACCAGGGCGCGGTGTTCGCGTCCGCGAAGTTGAGACAAAGACATGGCTGAGATCAGTGCATTAGAGCGGCGCAAACTCGAAATGCTTCTGGGTATGGGTGAAGGGTATGTCCTGAACTTCTCGGATCGCACCTATGCAGAGTTTTTTCTCGACTTCCGTGTCGATATTGACTCTGCCCAGTTCCGAGTCGGTGGTGATTCTAAGGCCAAGCGGATGCGTACCTTCTGGGACATTGGGCAGAACCACACCGTTGGTAAAGTCCTCGAAGGGCTGATTGCCTACGGGCTCCAATTCAAACTACTGAAAAACAGCAACTCATCGCTTGAGGATGACTGCCGTAAGATTGCCCAGCGCCTCTTGAGTAATCAGCCTGTCGCTGATCTGGAGGCACTGACGGCGATTGCCGACGAGCGCGATTTCGAAGTGGTGGCCCAGCATGTGCGCGAAGCCATCGAGAAAAACGAGCCGGAGGGCGCTTTAGATCGCCTGCACACATTCGTAAACAAGTTCATCCGGGTCACCTGTGAGCCGCATGGCATAACGGTCAGCCGGGACAAACCGTTACACAGTGTGTTCGGTGAATATGTGAAGGCGCTACGCGGGAGTGGCCACCTTGAGTCGGCGATGACAGAGCGCATATTACGATCCAGTATCTCGGTTCTGGAGGCCTTCAACGATGTGCGCAATAACAAGAGCCTCGCACATGACAATCCAATTCTGAACTACGACGAGAGCCTGCTGATCTTCAATCACGTGGCCTCATCCATCCGTTTCATCAAGGCGGTCGAAGCGAGAATCAAGACCAAGACCTCTGATAAGAAGACTGAAGATCCCTTCTGGGATGAGTCCATTCCATTTTGAAACCCCCAGGTAAGCAGCCCAAGCAAACGAAAAAGATGTTGAGTCGGCTTATCGAGGCGCTACATACAATAGTCGCTAAGTGGCATGCAACCACAGGGTTCCCCACCATCGAGGATTTACTCCATGACCTGCATTCTCGTAGCTCACCTCGGCGAGCATGTCATTCTTGCCGCTGACAAGCGGGCTGTTCAGATCAATGCAGACGGCTTAAGGGCCGTGCTCAATGACGACGTTGAAAAAATCGTGGAAACCGGTGTGGGCGTGATCACAGGCGCTGGCATTGTTGAAATGCTCGATGAAGTGAAATCAAAGTTCGGTGGGAAAAACTTCAATGACTCGGGTGAGGTTCTGGAGTCGATTCTACTAGCCCGTAAGGATTACTCAGAGCGGTACAGCGGCAGCTCTCGCCTTGATGAGGACCTACGCGAAACATCGTGGGTGTTCACCTACCCAGCAACGGAGCAAGGCAAGGCTGTCACACGGGTCAGGTTTTATCACCAGTCAGTCAGTGCAGACAGTCTTGTCGTGCTGGGTGAGTACAGGGTGTTATGCCTTCCCGGCGGTATTAGCTCTATGGAAGCTCAAGCCGTGCAGTCGAGCTTGCAAGAGGTGGTTAGAACGTCTCTTGGCTCGCTTCCTTACGAACAGGCGGCACAGGCCGTTTTCAGCTATATGATCCAGCTCATGAGCGATGTCTCTGAGGTAAGCGTGTCGGTGTCAAGCAGGTGCGATGTGGCTTTGATCAGTGGTAGCAGCGTTGAAGTCGAGATAGGCTTGCAAGCGCACCCTGGGATACGACAATGACAGGCCCGGCAGCTTTGGGCTAAGCCCGTAGGAGCGGATATGAAAAAAGGAATTCGAGTGTTCAGCGCCATGTTTTCGTTGGGAATGGCTAGCGCAGCATTTTCAGTCCCTGCCAATTCGGCCGGTGGATTCGATTGGTCCACAGGGCAAGGTCTTGTCGACACCTGTTCCCGGATGAGCGTTCCCCAGGAAAAAGCAACACAAGACGATACGGCGCTTGTGTTGATGTGCATCGTGCAGTTCAAAACTTGGCGTGATTCCTGGACCTACGCTGATGCCTATAACGACCACGTTTTAAAGCGCAGGGGGCCTATCTGTATCCCAGAGCTGGTTACTAACAAAACCGTGATCGATGGTTTCCTGAACTGGGCCAAGCGTGGAATGACCATTGAGCTTAAAGCACAGCCAAGCACAGCCAGCGTCTACCAGTTTATGTTCTCTACCTATCGCTGTAAGTGATCACGGAAATCCGACCATGAGCCAATTGATCGAAGCAGTACGCGCAACCGCTGCTCGGTGGCGTGAAGGCAACCCTGAACACCGTGGTGGCGTCGTACTGGTTTGGCAAGGCTCTGTTTATGGGTGGAAGAATTCATTGCGTGATGCTAGCCATGAGCGCCCTGGCGTGTACGCGGTGGATGCAGACGGTCACGTCTTTATCGCCGAAGGTGGCGACGACTACAACGGCGCAAAATGCTGGGTCGCAGCTGTCCCTTCCAGCACGTAAGAAAAGTCGATGAGTACTCCTCTTAAAGCGCTCAGTGAGTTTGAACACGGTTTTGTTACCGCAGTAGCTATGGCCACTCGGCTGGGACATCCACATCTAGCCGCGAAACTGCTCGGGCATGCTGGCTTCCAAGGGCTGGACTGCTCAGAGCTGAATACTGTCGACAAACAGCAACTCCAGCTGGTTAACCAGTAGCAGGGCATGAACCTGACCGGCCTTTGCGCAAACAGCTGAAACCACGAAATGACGCCATGAGACACTATTATCCCGAGTACCCATCTGTAGTTCAGTGAAACGACGGTACCAAAGCGCGCCATGAAGCGATAAATGAAATGAAGATGGGGAAGCACCTCATCATAGTCGACATGAACATCTCTAACCGTTGCGATCAGTGCCCTCCGAACCTCTGCGTATGCTTCCTCCACTCTCCCGTGCGGGATCTCTAGGGCTTCCGTTACAAGGCTAGCTTGCCAAAGGCGACGAAGCACCAGCTCGAAATCGGTAACTCCAAATTAATCGAAAATTGCCCCGACTGCTGGGGTGATATGACCGTTTTCTAGCGCGCTTTCAAACAGCGAACCGTAACCAAAGCCCGGATGCAAAGCCATGCTCGCACCATTCCCCAACAACAGGGTGTCGGTGTACTGCTCTGCGATGTGCGCCAATCAACAATTTCTGGCATTTTCAATCCTTAGGAAAAAATACAATGGGGGGTGGCCGTCCCTGTTGTAGTAACTATTTGTGAGTCGAGATCTGCGAGGTGCACTAGTGATAGCGGCGGGTTTGGGGGGGGCGTTTCGGGACGGCTACATTCTCGTGCAGTTGTAACGCCAATCTACACATTTCCGAAACTCTCATAGTGCCCTTTTTACTGTTGCCATTTGTGATCGCAGATGCGTGATTTTCGATGCAGCCGCGAGCTACGCCAAACCCCGCGGCGGCACGCAGTAGCCGGACTTTATCTACGGGGCTGCCGAGACTGCATTCTCAGATGAAGCAATGTGGTCGAGTAGCCCGAGGAGAAATCGGAATCGTCGCTTGTGCCATCCGTAAGCGCCTGTCTCAGTCCCATGTAGACCGTCTCGCCATCCCCCGGGGTTGTCACTTGCAGCTTGGCGCACTCCACACCCAAGAGCCGAATCGCCTCGCGCTCTTTCAATTCGTCCATGTAATTGCCATGGTGAAACTCGACGAGTGCTTTGTAGACAGCCCAGAATTTCTCGGCGGTATTCCTCGTGAGATCGGCAGGCTGCGCCGACCGTATGATTGCCTTTGTCAGGATTTCAAGAGCTTGCGCTGGCGCGTCATTCTTCATTCCAGCTTTCACGAACCACTGGCCCAGCAATGCAGCGAGTGCGACATCAGGAAGAGAAGTCTCATCCGCAAGGCGACGTAGAACCGCCGCAGCATGCTCCAGAGTTTTGTCGAACCGCGCCCGGAAGTCCCAAATAGCCGAGATAACAGACATGAATTCGGGACTGGCATCGAGAATCTGAATGCCTTGCCTCACGTTCCGTGCTTGCGCCAGATTGCTTGGGATAAGGGGCACGAACTCCTGGAATCGGACCACAAGTCCGACCCGCCATTCACAAAGCTTCGAGACCTTCCGCGCGACTTCGTTACGCGTGAGCAGGCCTGCCTCTTCCAGCGCCATCAACACGTCCAGCGTACAGATACCGTCGGGGGTGTCGCTTTTTGCGCAGAAAACGCGGAACGCGAGATCGTCCGAGTAGAGGCGAAAGGTGTTGTGCTCATCTCGGCAGAGTTGGGTGATTTCCTTGTGCTCGCGTCCAAGGAGCCCGTCATCCTCCTCTTCGTCATCCGGCAAGTTCGAGATCGACGGCTGGACGATCGCGCTCAAGTAGGGCTTTAGAGCGTCTTGCAAGGCTGTGCATTTGCTTTTCGTTGGGCTGCCGGAAAACGGGTTAACCAGGGTTGCGAGCGTCTCCAAGGTGGCTTTCGCGATTGCCACTTTACCAAAAAATTGCATCACATGATTGATTAGGTCCAGGTCGAACAGGACGAGCAAGGCCGTCAAATCAAGAAGTGGGATGCGGTCGCGTAACGAGGCGGCGCTCGGAGATTGCCACTGCGGGTCAACGAGCATCGTGAGGTGAAATTTCCTGTCGTCCCTGCCGGATACCTTCGCAATCTCCCACAGGTGAACAACATCGCGCACTGACGAGAGAACCAGCTTTGGTCGCCAGGAGAAAGGAACGACTGTCAGTCCCTGTTGCAGCTGGTTCTCAAGTCGGGCTTGCAAGGCTTCACGGTCCGCCGTAATGCCAGTGATCTCTTTAAGCTGCGCAAACAACTCCTCGGGTGAAGCGTCTTCTCGGATCTCTCCTTTCTTGAGGATTCTGGAGTTCGGAAAATTGATGAAGAACGCATCGGCTCTCTCCCTGAACTCGGTCACCTGCCGCTGCGAAGGCGTGTTCGTTTCGGCGGGGGTGGCCATGAGGAACATCGTCAAGTAGATGCCCTCCTGGACCTCTGAGTTGGAGTCCGCCAGTCCACCCATTTGGACTGCCAATGCCAGGAGGCGTTTGCTCGTGGGGTCAGCGTTTTGAATCAGGTTGAATAGCAGTCTGATGCAATCCATCCGCTGCGTGTTCGATTGCGCTGATTCGAGGATTTTTTCTGCGGCCTCGAGCGCCTCTTGGACGTAGCCGCATCTCACCATGATGGTCACGTAGGTGTTCATCGCCAAGCTATCGAGGACACCGCCGGCAAGCATCTGTTCGAGGAGTCGTCGGGCTTCCTCGGTGTCGCCTAGGCGGTCCAGCGCGAGCGCTTCGAACGCCAGCATGCGTGGGCCCGCGTCCGCTCGGACCTTGAACCCCCGGCAAAGGTCCAGAAGTGACGCCCAATCTTGTATGGTGCCCAAAGCAAGCCCCAGATGCGCGGCCATCGCGGGCGAGAGCTGGACTTTCTCCATGACGCGCCCAGCAACTTCGACGCAAATTGGCGCATGCTCTGCGTCTGCAGGGTTCAACTCCTGCAGCAGCGCAACCGCCAACATGAATGGGCGGCCGAGTTCTTCGTATCGCGTGTGGAGCATCCGAAGAGCTTCCGAGTTTCCGAGCTTGTTTTGCTCCAGCATTAAAAAATACTGTAGAAGCGCAGCGTCTTCACTCAGAACGGGGTCAGAGTCCAGTATTGCCGACCATTTGGTGACCAGCTCGGGCTGCGCCATTTTGTGCGCGGAGAGTGCGGCGACCATTGTGGCCGGGCCGAGGAGTTCGTGGGCTCTGTCAAAGGAGTCGATATTCAACTCAAACCATTGGAAACAGGTGCGGTGCTTTTGCGCTTCGTGCAAGAGCAGAGTGCGTCGTAAACCTCTTGTCTGAGTAGCTGGAATTCGTTCATTCGCTTCCAGAGCGATTGCAAATTCGCCGCACTGCGCGGCGACCGACTCCAACGCTCCTTGTAGGGTCTTGAGGTGCGGATTTGCACGTGCTGCTTCGGCAAGCGCCGGTAACACCTCTTTCTGCTTGCCGAGTATGGAGGCAGTGGCCGCCCAGATATCGGCAACAAGTTCGATGTTGGAGCTCCAGCCAGCCTCCCGCAGAACGTCGACCGCCTTGTCGATCGCCTCCCAAGCCTCCTTGACCAATCCCGAATCGATACCCGTTACTCCGCTAGGTGGCAGCACCTGGATCCCGGACACCGGTGCGCTGGCCTGGGCCAATGAAAACTTCGCGCGTGCTCTAAGCACCAGCAACATCTGCCGCATGTTATCCGGCAAGTCAGACAGCCCGAGACCTGAGTCGCAGTCGGCCAGAGCTTCCGCTGGCTTGCTGAACATCGTATGCGCGAGTGCTCTCGCTGCATGTTGTTCAGGGCCGCTGATTTTGTCGGCAACTGCGATGGCTTCTTCGAATTTCCCCTCCGCCGCGAGTACTCTCGACCTCGCGAAAGGCACCCCTGGTTCTTCCCCTACGAGCGCTTCAAGCAAGTCCGGGTAGGGCTTGGGCCCATCTTCTTCTTGGTAGCGGAGGCGAATTTCCGCTTCTGTCCAGGCGGCGAGATACTTCGCGAGAGGATTTGCTTGATGTGCGCGATTAAACGCATCGCTCGCCGCCTGGTCCGAGCCAGATGCGGTCTGCCATTTCCCACGCAAGAACCAGTAGTCTGCTACCTCAAGCAGCGTAGCCGCTGTCAGCATCGCTTCTGCCGCGTCAAGTTTCTGTGAGCAACGCTCAAGGGAGTTGGTGCGCAGAAGGTCCTTGGCTTGATTCAGGTGCCAGGCAAGAGTGCCAGGTGAGGGCGCTACCCAATGCTCTTCTACCGGAGCTGCGAGGGCATCGATGAAAGCAGTGCTGCGAGCTGCGATCCCCAATGTCACTCCCTGTACTACGTTCAACCGCTCCTGGGCCTGCATCATGGGGTGCGTTTGTTCGACGCGGACATCCATCGCGTGCCCCGCGCGCGAAAGCTCATTCTGCCCATCAATGTCAGCAGAAAGATCTGTTTGAATCGTCAAGCGGTTCTGGATGGGAACTCGCAGAGTGACATACAACTGTTCTGCCGGCAGGTTGGACACCTCGATGCGGCGAAGCTCGTCCCGCACCCATACGTAATACAGAGGACAATCAACTGGCTCCGGATCCGCTTTAAGATTGCACACGACAAGCAGAATCGGCTCCACGAGCCTGTCGTAATACCGGATGGTCGAAGCCTTGAGCTGAATGGAGACGAACCTGCCATCGGCCGAGATCTCAGGAGAGCGGGTGCCCTTAAGCTGGACGCGGAAGATATCTGTCGCTCGCTGGCCTGGCGTCGTTTGAACCTGGTAATCCAAGCCGTAGTCGTCCGTCCCTTCTAATCCATGAGCCCTCCAGTTCCGTGGGGACCGGGCCCTGAAACAACGATCCGCGTCCGCGTTGATGTCGTGCTGATCCCCGGTCTGGGGCAAAGGACCTTCAACTGGCATGGCTTCTCCTGGATTCTTGTTCTTCAGGTTAGCGAGGGTTTTACTCTCTGTATTTAGAGCGCAGTTCACCCACTGTCTCATACTTGGAATGCGTGTTATACGAGATAACCCAATCGAGGTGGACGCCGCAACCAAATCGTCGAGGTCCAGCGGATTCGGTGAACAGGCGTCGTCAAAGTGCGAAGATGACAGCCGTAAACAAATGAGGAAGCGAGAAGTTTTTTTGCTCGCGCTTGGAACGTTGCTTGAATCTATCCACTGGCTTGGTTAGGAAAATCTCTATGAGTGCGCTGATTAGCTATAAGGGTCAGATCCATCTGATGCGGCAGATTAACGAAGCGAGCTATTACATCAGCAGAGCACAAGAGCTTGGTCATCCTCACCTGTTGACCTCATATATCCAAATTCTTGAGTTTTTAGGGCACTTCAAAAGCGCGCTCAACTCCTATGCGAAATGCTTTGTGAGTGCTGGGAAAGGACGGAATAGGCTCGAAGCTTCGTCGATATTTAAATCTGAAAAGACGTATCTGGAACAACACAACACAATCATGGATCTGCGCCATACCTACGTTGCGCACAATGATGAAAATGAGTTTGAGACGGTGGCAGTTCGGGAGGACCACGCACCAGGTGAACTGGTTCTTCACTTGCAGTATGAAATCTCTTTTCCTTTTGATCGACTTTACGAGCTAAGGAAGCTGATCCGGCTAGTTGAGCTTCATATTGTTGACCATCAGAAGGCTCATCTCGCTGCGATCGAGCGCGAGATTGGTAAGCCCGTGCGAGTTCTTGAAGGAGATAGATAACTTGGTTACGTACCTCGTTGTTTCAGAGGGGCAGAAAACTCTGGTGACAGAGCCCAGCCGTTGAACTTTGGTCTAACACCCTCAGTTTCCACAAGCCCGCATCAGCGGGCTTTTCGTGTATCAAACTCAATAATCCCGCATTTATTTCGGACGCCGACAATAGTGCAATCACGGGACATAAGACATCGCTGGCGCACCGTTCTCCTGAGTACCGTTTGAAGTAGCCGAGATTCTGATTTCAGGGAGCAAATGCATCACGTTGCAGAAAATCGGCCGCTTCGACCAATCCGCCCGGTCACCGATGACGTACAGCCGACGCTTGGCTCGGGTAGCCGCCACGTTCACCAGGTTCGGTTCGGACACGGCCCACTCGCGCGCGCCTGGCGAATCCGAATTACCACCCAACACCAGCACGACCACAGAAGATTCTTTTCCCTGCATGGTGTGGATGGTCCCAAAGACCATGGGCTGGCGCAGCATCACCCGCAACTGGTTACGAACGTCCTGGAAGGGGGTAATCACCGAGATGTCCTTTGCTTGCACACCCTCCCGCGCCAGTTTGGCCAGCAACGCCTTCAATGCCACCCCCTCCGCCTCAACCCAGTTGCCGCTTGAGGGCCCACGCACGTCGATCCAGCCTGTCGGCAGCGTGGCGGTAGTTTCCTTCTCCGGGGATGGCGTGCTGGTCCCGTACACCATGGCGCCGTCATACGCGATCAGATTGGCCAGCTCGAACATGGGCCGGTCGCAGCGCCGGTGAACCACCAACGGTAATCCGACCCAGCTTTTCATGCCGGCCGGGCCGAGCATCCTGCCGACCGCATTGCCCTGGTCAGCCACCGACTGCGCTGATTGCCCACTGGGGATCCAACGCGGGTCAACCTTGAACGGCTGGCGCATGTGTTCAAGCGCAGCGTCAGAAACGGACAGGATTGGCTTGAGCTGCAGGGGATCACCGACCATCACTGACCGGCGCGAACGCCATAGCGCACCCACTGCAGCCTGAGGTGTCGCTTGCCCCGCTTCATCCACCAGAAGCCAGCCAATCTCACCGGCGCCCAGCGTGGTAAACGTACGGGCAAAGGACGCGAATGTGCTGCTCAGTACCGGTACGACCATAAACAGCGTTGCCCAGGCCGACCGGATGGCGTGTTGTGACACGCCGCCGTACCGGGTCCCCTGCAGCATGCTGGTGACAAAGTTCAGGTTGCCGCGGATCCGTTTTGGTTCAAGCTCGAAAAAGGTCTTGTGCAGACGTAGTGCTTCAATGAACACCCGCGCACGTGCCCGGCGCCATCCCGGGACAATCCAGGGTTCCGCCAGCTCAATCTCAGCCCCCCGGCCGATGCCGCCAGTTCGCAGCCAGGCCAGAAAATGTGCTGCGTTGTACTTTTCCGCCAGCGTGGTCACCTGCGTTTCACGAGCTTTCGCTGACTGTTGCAACTGCAGCAATTTGGACTCGCTCACGGCCAACGCTTCGTCGAGCTCAGCCAAGTTTTTCTGGAGCTTCTTAAGCCTCACATCAACAAGCGTTGATTCCCTCGCCTCCGCATCAAGAACGGTCTGCAGCAGATCCAACTCCTGCTTCCATTGTCGGTAGCAACCCCACAAGCTGAACAGGTTGGACCAAAACCCGGGCTTGGTCTTGTTATGACGCTGTATGTGAGTTGCCTGTTTTCGAACCGCACCCTGGGCGGTGGTGCCCTTCTTGATAACGTCGTCGACCTCTGACGTGAGGCGTTGGCGCCCCGTAATGGACAGAGCAAGTTCTTCCTGCTGGAGCCGGACCTGCTCTCGCGCCTGCAGCATGGCATCCACCAACTGAGTCGCCAGTGCTGCTTCGGCCCCCACCGCTTCGGCCTGGGCCTTGGCTTCGTTGTAACGCTTTACCGCCGCTTGCCAGATGGACTGCCGGCTAACGGTCAGCTTCTCAACGGCGACCTCTTGCTCGTCGAGCCATTCGCGGAAGCCTTTCGGTTTTGGGTCCTCATCAGGGCCATCCGCCTTCCGAGCACCGTCCGCCTGCTCACCGTCAACTTTCTCTGCCTTATCCGGAGCGTCCTCCAGTTCATCCAGCTCCTCATCAAGGTCGACCTCGTCGAGTCCTGTCTTCCCTAGTGGCTTTCCATCGCCATAGTAGAACCGGGTGACAAATGTCTTTCGGTTGGTCTTGCTGCCCAGGGCAGCCGAGAACAGCCCCCAGGCGGGTTTGCCGGTCAGCCATTTGCCCAGGTCGGCGAAGTGATCGAGGTCGGACAGCCAACGCTCGTCGATCTTGTCTCGTTGGGGGAGCTCCAGAGTGACGTTCTCAACCGCGCCGTTGTTGGAGGATGCCACGACAATTTCATGGCCCAGCAGGCGCTCATTCAAGGGAAAGCAGAATTGAGGCTTGCCCCCATCCCTCGCCTGCTCGGCGCGCATCCCCTTGTCCGCAAATGCATCCGCGGCTCGCGGCAGCGATGCCAATACATCAGCCCGGCCGGTAACGACCGAGGCAATGATGTCCCTCAGCAGTGTGGTTTTACCCGTTCCTGGCGGACCATTGACCGCACGTTGTCCTTTACTGGCGCTGAGCGAGCCAACGATATGGTTAACCGCCAGTTGCTGGGAATGGACCAGTCCTTGATCCGCTTCTGTCGGCCAGCAACCAATCGGGTAGCGAGCCGGTGCCAGCTCGTCCAATAAGACCCGTGAAAAGCGATCATCGCCGACGTCTATCCGGCCACTGTCTGTGTGAGCTGTGAGGTAGGCGTTCAGCGGGGCACTGCTGTTGCTGCGCTCCAGGCTGTCCGCAACTTTGGCCAGGTCGTCCAGAATGAAACTGTTCAACGGGTCGTCGTCGTTTTCGACCTGTGTAGGCTTGATCGGTTTGGAGCGAAAGCGATGGAAGCTCTGCTGCTCCGCAAAAAAGTCGCGCAGCCCGAAATACGTAATGATCCAATTGGTAAGGCGAACGATTTTGTCCGAAGTTACCACCCCTGCGAGATGCTCTGTCGCGACGGCTCGTACCTTGTCCTGGGTCTCGTCGAAACTGCGCGCCCAATCCTCCCCTGCGCGCACTCTTGCCAGCAGCCAAGCGGCAGAGGACAGCACCAGGCTGTCGGCCACCATGGTGCCGGCGTGCGTTAATTTGAGCGCGTACAGGGCAACGATCTGGCTTTGGGGTTCCTTGTACCCCTGATCGGCGCCAAACACGTCCTCCAATGCCTTCACGGCGCATTTGAAGTCGTAGCAATGCGCGAAAAGGAGGTGGCTCCACACTTTGCCCTTCGGCAGTGGTTCTTTTAGGACTTTGCTCGTTTGGTCCCAGGGCATCACCGGGTCGGCCACGGAAACGTCGTGAATGTACGACTGATGCGGCGTTTCCCGTTTCTTGAGCTTGGGGGCTGCCTGCGGCTGAAGCAGTTCGACTGAGCGCCAGTAACGGACGATATCGGCAGGGGTCATCCAGTGTCCTTATTGAATTTTGCGCTGCTGGGAATCAAGCGGGCTGAATAGGCGCACATCGTACGAGGCGGACGGTGCCGCGGGGGAGTCTTTTTTTCTCTCACTGCCAGCTCCCTGACCATTTTTCTTCAGTCTGTTCCATTTGCGGTGGACACGCCCTCCCCTGTCCATTTTTTCCGGCTTCGCCGGGCCCGCGGTGCGGGCACACTCCTGTCCATTTTTTTGCTACCGCCTTCTGGCGCGAGATCCTTGTCGCTTGCTGGACTGCGTGTATCATGAACCTCTTACTGTACATCTATACAGGTTACCGAATGAACGCCATTTCAGTCATCGGCCGCATCCGGGTGGAGCCTGTTTCCGGGCTGCTCCCCGTTTTCACATCGAAGCTCAGTTGCGGGTTCCCTAGTCCTGCCGAGGACCTCATCGAGGAGATGTCCTCACTGGATGACATTGCTGTCGCCAACCCACCTGCGACCTACCTGGTGCGCAGTGGGGGTGACTCCATGATCGATGCCGGCATCTGGCCTGATGACGTGATTGTGGTCGATAGGTCTAAGAAGGCGGTCAACCGCTCAATAGTGGTTGCCATTCATGAGGGCGAGTTCGTATGCAAGCGCCTGGTGATTTCCGGTGACGTAGTTTTGCTCTGCCCTGAGAACAAGAGTTATTCCCCAATCGTGATTACTGACAAAGAAAATTTAATTATCTGGGGCGTATGCACTTTTAATTTACACCGACTTTGCCCGGTATGAACGGACGACCTGCGTTTATCTTGTTAGATGCAAACAATTTCTACGTGTCAGCTGAACGTGTGTGGCGTCCTGAACTTGCAAACAAACCTGTTGTAGTTGCCGGCTCTGGTGATGGCTGTGTAATCGCGCGCTCCGACGAAGCTAAGGCACTTGGTATTAAAATGGGAGAACCTGTTCACTTAGTCCGACAACAACATTGGCGCTCTGGTTTAATTATTTGTTCCGCGAACTTCCCCCTATATGGCGACGCCAGTTCACGTTTAATGCGAACTGTTGCCACAGTTGCGGCCAAAATAACGCCTTACAGTATTGATAAGAATAAGTTGCATACTGTGGACGCCCAAAGTTAGATAGGGTTCCCATGGACATTGGCGCTTTTTCTTACAGAGATATCCCTTGGCTACCGTTGAGCACATCCACTTCAGTCCGCATGACCTTTCTGTCAAAGACCGCCTGATTACCTACTCGTCGAATAGCTCCCGGGTAGTAATCGAAGGGCTACCACAAATTTTCTGGGTAAACGGCTTGCCCTGGAGAGAGGCGAACCTCTGGGCTATGGAGCGTGTCACCAATGGGGAAGCAATCCTAAAGACCGTTTCCAGCAACGTTAATGGACTGCTGAACTACGCGAAGTTTTTGGAGAGCCGCAGACTTGAGTGGTTTGAGTTCCCGTCTCGAAAAGCTGATCGGTGTCTCGTTCAGTACCGTGGGGCGCTTATTAAGGCGCGAGATGCTGGTCATATCAGCCCAGCAACGGCCTCCGAGTACATGCGCAACTGCATCAGTTTCTATAGGTGGGTCAGGAAGCGTGGGCTTCTATCTCCGCTGTTGCCACTATGGAAAGACAAGCGCTTTTTCATCAAATACTTTGACCAGGTTGGTTTTGAACGAACCTTCGCTGGCACTACTACCGATCTGGGGATTCCCAACCGGAAACGCATCGGGATCACTTTGGAAGGCGGGTTGCTTCCTGTCACCTCATCTGACCGCGACGTCATTCTCGATTTTGCAAAACGTAATGCCTCGCCTGAGCTGTACCTGATGCTAGCTCTAGGCTTTTTCACGGGTATGCGACTGGGAACAATCTGTGACCTTCGTATCGGCGCGTTGGAACGTGCGATACCTGATCCGTCCGCTAAAGGCCTGCTTAGGATATTTGTGGGGCCAGGTGCGTCCCCGCCCGTGCATACCAAATTTGGAGTAACTGGCCAGGTATGGATTCCCGAAGCTTTGTGTTCAGAAGTTTTGGAATATTCCAAGGGGCTCCGCAGGTTAAGTCGCGAGGCATCTGCTGCCGATGAGAATCGAGACCTAGTTTTCTTGACTCGTTTCGGTAATACCTTCGGACGGCGCAGCAGCGATCAGTCTTCGGCCATAAACGTTGAGATGTCATCGCTTAGAAAAGCAGGCATCACAGCTGGCGTTAAGGTACTCAGGACATTTCGCTTCCATCAGTCCCGGTGCACCTTTGGAACTGAGCTAGCCAAGCTGGCTTTAGCAAATTGCGATGATGTGGCGATAGTGATTGCGACTGTTAGCAATGCATTGCTTCACGGTCGAAATTCGGAGGCTACTACCTTCAAATACATCAAGTTTGTGCAAGCCACACCCGCTAAGCAGGCCATTGCGAACAGCTTCATGGCTGCGTTTACAGGGATTTCTTCCAGGCACGGAGCGAGCAATGAATAATCGGACGTCTTCAGACCTAACGTTTCCAATGCTTGAGTACGCGAAGAACGAGACGCCTTGGGATCTGACCCCATTTTTATACAGCGGTGGTGCAAAGGCAAAAGTGAAGACTGTACGCAATGAAATCACATCAGGTGTTTTAGGGGATCCTTTGCTGGAACGGGTAGAGCTTGTAAAGGAGCTCCACGAGTGTTTGGCCGACGACCTTGTAGGCGGGGGGAGCCGCTTTTCGGCGAATAACAAGATCGGTTCGTTGCGGCAGTTTTTTCGGTGGGCGGATCAATCCGGACGCCAGTTGAGCATTGACAAGGTTGCGCAAGCTTACCTGGGGTGGGCAGAGCATCTTTTACACCGTCACCGTGTGGAAGGATATTTAACTGCCGGATCGTTATACGACACTGCAAGTTTGACAGCGACGATGCTTGATCGAGTGCTAGGCCGAAGCTCGACACTTTTGTACAGCACACGAATTCGCAAACCCAGAGGCAACGGACGGGTTAGAAATGGGAGCGCTGATAAGCAAAGTGTGGAAGAGAGCTTTTCTTTCGGGCAGTTAATTGCCGACCTCTGTACGTCACTCACTTATGAGGCTGTGGCGGGACCACTCCCCATCCAAGTGGCATTGAGATCGGGTACAACGCTACCTATCTGGTGCGGCCTTCGCGATACAGAGAAAGAAGCGTCACGACGGGTTCGACCTCAAACCAAATTCCAGATTGCGGCCATCCTTCGACACCGAGAATTCCGGGACTCTGACGTTTCAATCGAGACTCGATACCCGGCAGTAAATCTGAGAATCGAAGCCGAGATGCTTATGTTCATCGCGCAAACCGGCATGAATTTGTCGCAGGCGCATCAACTTCGGATCGACCAATACCACTATACGAGTCACCTTGATGGTTACCAAGTCAGGTCTTACAAAAAGCGTCGTCAGGGCGAAGTGCTATTTGAAGTTTTCTCAAGCTACAAGGAGTGGTTTGAACGCTACATTGAGTGGCGAAACACGTGGTTTCCGGACGACCTAGAGGGGCTTCTTTTTCCTCTCGTCCGTCTTGGGGGACGTCTCGTTGTAGAAGCTCCTCAGTTCACAGCTCTAGTGCGCCTCTGTACCGATTCCAATATTCGATTCGTTCGACCACGTAAGCTACGGGGTGCTCGTATTAACTGGTTGTTACGTGAATCGCAACGCCCTGAACTGGTCGCGGAAATCGCACAGCACACAGCTGAAACGTTGATCCGTGTGTACGCTGAGCCCAATCCGCAAATTGCGATGATTGAAATTACTCGATTTCACCGGCAATCAGATCCCGTCATTTGCTCACCTGCTCCAGGTGCTTGTGCGACGTCCTTGCCAGAATCGGTCGTAGATGCTCCGACGAATGCACCTGATCCCGATTGTATCAACGCTGCTGGTTGCCTCTTCTGCGTCAATCATCGGGATATTGAAAGCGAAGATCACGTCTGGTCGCTAAGTAGTTTGCGCGTGCTCAAGAGCTTGGAGCTAACTAGATATCGTCCAGCTTCCACGGATAGATCTGAGGAGGCTGACCATCCTGCAATGCTTGCGATTGAGCGTCTGAGTGCGAAGCTGCGGTTCTTTCAAGAAAGTAGCGAGGTGCGTCGGCTTTGGGTTGAGGAGGCACTGGCTCGCATAGCTGAGGAGAGTTATCACCCAGCTTGGGACGGATTTATTCGGCTGGCGGAAGTTACAGCGGGACCTTCCTTATGAATATCCTCACGACGTTAGGGCTTTCTATTGAGTCGCCTCTCGCCGTTCCCGGAGCGCCAAATTACCGTCCTGAGAGCTGGCCTCCGCCACCTGATTGGCCTGTCGTAATTGATGCACAGGGCAAAGTAGTAAGCCGTTGGGGCGACCCAGTTTGGAGGCTTGACCCATGGGCCAAGAAGGCGTTAACGCTAAATTTCGGGGATGGCCCCGCCACAAAAGTCGCGGCGCCCATTAGCTCGGCGAACGCTGATCTGCTTCGTATCATCACAGGCTGGTGGCTATACGGGCCGTACGGCGCTCGCGGCTATCGATCTCTAAAGACGCGGTTCGATCAGATGCGGCGGTTGTTTGTTTTGTGTGAAGAGGCAGGAATACTGGCCAGCGAATTGAGCCGCTTTCCACGCGTATGCGAGGAAATCCCTGCCTTTCTTCATGCCTCAAGAAAGACTGAGTTTCTGTCGTTAATGCATGAGCTATACGCGTCTCGCAGCGCCGTAGGGTTTACTTTGCTGGATTCGGGCTCGCTAACCCGTCTGGCTGCGCTGTTTCCACCCCACCAAACAGCTCAAACACCGTACATTCCTCCACGTATTTGGCACTACCAAGTCACCAGGCTGCGAGAGTGTCTTGATGACTTCCTATCCCATCAACAACAAGTTGAAGCTTGTTACCGGTTCAGCATTGAGGCTTACGAACATAATCATAGAGTTTCAAAAAGAGTGGCGTGCGCAAACGCACAACCTTTTTGCGGCCATAAGATGCATTTATCAGGCGCTAAAACGGGGCTTCGTTTTCTCGGAGCGTTTGCAGATACCGCGAAACGCTTCGGCATTTTTGAGCTACTTGAACGTTGGGTGGGGCGCAGTGGTGAATTGCAAGTAAGAACGCTGACTAGCTATCTGAAACTGGTCAATAGCGCAGGTTTAGCTTACATCCTTAACTTCAGCCTCATGCGAGTCGAGGAAGCTTGGAATCTTCGAGCGGGATGCCTTGAGGTCGAGCACGACAAGAATTTCGGCGACATTTTTTTGTTACGTGGACAGACGACGAAAACGCAGGCCGATAGCGACGCCCTGTGGGTCACATCCCCATCTGTAAAGGTCGCAGTGAGGGCGATGGAGGTCATTTCTCTGTTTCGGTCATTATACGCACCTCATGTAGCTGCGAGCGGGCTCACGGGGCGTTTTTTAACCTCGTTTTCTTACGAACCGTGGGCCCCATCGAGCAAGAAAAATGATCACTCACTGAGACCAAGTATTCCGTCATATTCCGACCTTTTGAGCCACTACGGCAAGGTGTTTGACTTGGAGCGTTTGCGTATCACGAGTGAGGATTTGAAATTGGCCCGGCTAGCTACTCCTACATTGCCGGAGGACTATCAAGTGGGCGCGGTATGGCCGTTAGCATGGCATCAGTTGCGTAGAACTGGTGCAGTAAACATGCAAGCTTCCGGGCTCGTAAGCGATGCCTCGCTTCAGTACCAACTCAAGCACGTCACCCGAGCGATGAGCCTTTACTACGGACAAAATCACTCGCAGATGCGTCTAGAGGATAAGGCTCACACGCTGTACGTTCGCACGATGTACGAGACGCTTGGTAGAGAGTTACAGCAGCTTACGAGTGAGCGTTTTGTAAGTCCCCATGGAGATAAACGTAAGGCTGAGATCGTTCGGCTGATCACGCCAGAGGATGCAAAGAAGATGATCGGTTTGGCGAAGAAGGGTGCCGCAGCATGTCGCCAAATCCTTCTTGGCGTTTGCTCGAGTCGCAAGCCTTGTCCGTACGGAGGAGTCGACAACATTGCTCATTGCGGGGGCGGTGATTCGGAGGATGAAAAACCTTGCCCTGATGTGCTGTATGACTCAGAACGATTGGACGCAGTCGATGATCTTGAACATGTCCTCAAAGAGCGGCTTGTTAATGCTCAGTACGGAAGTCCGCTAATGGAGTCCTTAATCGCTCAACAACGAAGCGTAGAGAGCTTCCGGCGAGTCATAGGGGGAGCAAATGGACGTTGAACTCACGGCGCGTCGCAGCGCGGCCGATCAATATCGCGAGGCTTTTGAGCGCTTGAAACTCAATAAGCCGCAGCTTCTAACGAAGGGGACACCGGTTACTCAAAACAACGTGGCCAAAGAGGCCGGGAGCGATCCGTCGGCACTTAAGAAATCACGTTTCCCGAGTCTCATCGCAGAGATAAAAACCTACATCGAACAACATGCGGAGGAGCGACCTCGTTCGTTGAACCAGATAAATCATCTTGCCCGTCAGAAAAGCCGCGCCTTGCGAGATCGGATTGAGCAGGTTGCCCGACAGCGCGACCAGCTAGCAAGTTTATTGAGCGAGGCGGATGCGAAAATCATAGAGCTGTATGACCGTATTGCTGAGCTTGAACGACAGTTACCTGCGTCCAACATACTATCGTTGGATCCACGCGGGCCCAGAAAGCTTTGAGATGGCAGTCGTGGGGGTACACGATCCGCAACTAGCCGCAAGGCTAGGGGCGATACTCAATGAGCGTGTTGTGAGGCTATGCTCAACGAGCGTCCGCTTTGGCTGACCTTGCTGACTGACCAGGGGGACGAGACGACACCTGGAGTATCGTCGAGGCGGATCATCACGACAGTCGCGGTGGATTTAGAGAATTAAAACTGTCGCTGCGAAGCCCGGCTTTCTGGGGCTTCAAGCCAACTCTGGAGGAAACGCAAAACTGTCGCAAACCCTCAAGTCTCTGCTGTGGAGCGGAGGCCTAGAGAATTAAAACTGTCGCGACCACCCGATTAGGCATGTTGCAACTGTTCAGCGAGTCACGCCTGCGCAATTGCCGACCTGAGCGGGTAGATGAATTCATCCTTCCATCTACGTTCACACATTACAGACTCAACCCAGCCGTCCTTTCTGCTCATTCTCCAACTCGGTGTGACGCTAAGAACAGAACGCGCATCGACGGTAGTGGCGACGGGGACCGGGCACATCGACAGGGCTACATTCTTTGGTAAGCCCCGCGTCAGCGGTTCAGGCGTGCTGGTGCAGGTCGGGCAGCTATAGCTTCGCTCCCATACCCGAATGCCTGATTTTGAGTTTCCAAAGCGCCCGTAACGATGCCAGACCTCAGATGGCCGTCCAAACCCAACGCCATATTTTTCGGCGCTAACTTTCACGGCAGACATGCCCAGGTCAAAATATCTTTCCACCGCCCTCATTCTAGCTGTAGGTAGAAGCCCCTTTCCCACCCTGCTTGTCCTAAAGCAACTAATGAACATTGGGGCAGTTTCACCGGAGATTCTGTTGAGAAGCAAAACACAGCCGAACGGGTAGAGCCATCTGTCTCCGCATGCACAGTTTATGAGCAGCGCAACTGGTCTTGCTGGCGTTTGCTGGTAGTGCGACAAGTCATCGTAGAATGCTTGGCCACGACACACTGCACTCGCTATATCGGCTGCATCCAGTGGTGTTTTTGCGACGAACACGGGGTTTGTTCGTGCTAGATCCTCGTTGATAACGCCCGTCAGGCCGATACTGCCGAATATCCAAAGAGTCGGAACACCAGAGCGATTGCGTTGTTCAGTGCGCTCATATGTCCGCTGCGCAGACTGAGGCGAAATCTGCACTTCTATTGCTAGGCGCGGAGCAAAGGCCGAGTCGCCAACCAGAATGTCAGCCCGCCAATCGTCTACGCCGTCTTCAAGCTCGGCTTGAATGCCTAGAGCAACCAGCTTCTTGTAAATGGCCACCTTCATGGCGATATGGTCTGGGCTTTCAGTGCTGGAGTAGCCCTCAGGGCTCTCTCCAGGAAAATGGGAAAAGTACCTGGTGATGCCTCCATCCCGTCTGAGGGTTTTGGCCTGTGCCGGAAGTTTCGTATCCGGCATGAGCACCTGGCGGCCTTTCGATATTTTCACTACTTTCTTCCAATCTTCATCGCTAAGCACTGAGGCCACAGTACGACAGCCGTTCACTAAACCCACGCAAGCCAAGGCAACCTCCTTTTCCAAAGACGCAGTTCAGATTCACAACAGAGTCAGTATTTGATCTTTAGTAATCTGAAACGTCTGTCAGGTACGACGCCTGGAGAATACTTATTTGGCAGCGACCCGTCACAACGGCGACCAGCCTGCGACAGATTTTTATACCCTGCGACAGTTTTAATTCTCTGAATTTAGCGGGGACCATCGCAGGATGTACTTATGCTTGTGGTCGTGCGCTAACGTTTTAGATCGTTTTGGTTACGAGACACAAGCCCAGTGAGTACGGCACGGGCCCTTTGACGTCGCAAACAATCCAGTGAGCATGAGATGCTGCTATCATCCAGGGTTCAGCGGGGGTGAACGTAAACAAAGGTGATTTGCGGAAGCGTAGTAAGCGTCTAGCCAACACACCTTACTGACCCCAAAGCATACTCCGAAGCTACCAACAAACACCTGAACACCGCTTCTCCAAAGGATAGGCGCTGCGAAATATGCCCGATCCTCGTAGAGACTATTCAAGCTCTGGCTAGAATCAATTATTGTCGATGCCGAGGTTCCAACCATGACCCTAGCCCAACTCCTCCTATTTCTCCCCGCAGCAGCAATCGTTGCCGTCTCACCGGGCGCCAACAACCTGCTTGCATTCGCAAATGGCAGCAGGCAGGGTTTGCTGCCTACAGTGGTCGGTCTGTCAGGTCGGTGTACGGCCTTTGCATTGATGATCGCAATGGTGATTGTCGGTTTAGGCGCATTGCTAGAGGCGTCTGAACCCGCTTTCCAGATTATTAAGTGGGTAGGTGTCCTTTACCTCGCCTATCTCGGCGTAAGAATGATGATAGGCCGTGATTGTCACGAAGATGGGGCTTCGGTATTCCAGCCTGTCGATGCCTACTCCTTGGCACGCAGGGAGTTCATGACTGCCATGACCAACCCCAAAGCAATCTTGCTCTTCACTGCTTTTGTTCCCCAATTCATTGTTGCTGGTACTGGCGCCTCCTTCACTGCCCAGTTCGTCGTTTTAAGTGCAATCTACATTGCGGTCGAGTTTATCGCCGCTATAGGCTGGGCCCTTGCTGGCAGCATCATTCGATCTCTGCACCCTTCGAAGCGGAAATTGTCGATCATCAATCGCATAACGGGTGCAATGATGCTCGGCGCAGCCGCCTTATTGGCTACAGCCAGACGAACTTAAGTGTGTACGTCCGAGCGTCACCCTTACATGATTAAACGGGCTCCCACTTATGCGGAAGCAACTGCTTGATTTCACTCACCCGCTGCGTCGGCAGGCGTCTGAGAACGTCTTTCAGATAAGCATACGGATCATGACCATTCAGCCGTGCAGACTGGATCAGGCTCACGATCGCTGCCGCACGTTTACCGCTGCGCAGCGACCCTGCAAAGAGCCAGTTCTTCGGCCCAAGAGCCCATGGCCTGATTTGGTTTTCGGCCCATTTGTTGTCTATGGGTACGGCACCGTCATCAAGGTAGCGCGACAGCGCTGCGGCCGTGTAAGACCCGACTTGCTGTGACAATGCGCTTTCTAGACTGGCGCTCACGACTAGACAAAATCCATGTTCGAAGGCAAGTCTGAAAGTGGTGGCGACGTAGGGATGGGCGTTAACTTGGGTAAACCAACTCAGACGGCCTATGGGTCACAATTTATTGGTATAAAGGACGGTAAGGAGATTCGCTCCTCGAAATATTGCGATCCTATTATCTAAAATCGGGCGTGTAAGCCCGTCACAGGAGAGGCGATGTCAAAATCCTATGTGATTGGGATTGCAGCTGCAATTTTCGCTACGTTCAGCTGGGCGCTTAATTTTCTGTCTCCTTACATGATGGGAGATTTTGGACCGGTTGATTTTATTACATTGAGATTCATCATCTCTGGCTGCATTGGTCTTGTTGTTATTCGTGTTTATTGGCCTGGCGATCCAGTTTTAAGCTGGCGTTCAACTATGATGGCCGGGCTGCTTGGCGTCCTAGGATATGCTCTTTACATAGGATGCATTATGGGAAGTGTACTTCACGGTGGGGCTATAATCGCACCCGCATTTTTGAGCGCTACGCCGGTTATAGTTGCCATCACAGGCAATTTGATCAACCGAACAGTTTCCTGGAGCAGCTTCTGTGCACCCATAATTCTGGCAGTTTTTGGTTTGGTTGCAACGAATTATGGAATTTTGGTCAGCGTTTTAGATGGAGGCGCGCCCTCGTACCTTGTGGCAGTAGGTTATGCGTTAGGCGCAGTATTGGCTTGGTTAATGTTCAGCATATTAAACCAAAAGATATTGGCAAAAATTCCCCAAGTACATTCAGGTCTTTGGACTGGACTAATGATGAGTGGAGCAGGTGTCAGCGTCCTGCTTTTCTTACCTTTCGGGCTTGTGTTTGGGGTATATAGCTACCCGCACATTGACCTACGTTTGGACAATACTCTACCGGTTTTCGCCGCAGCATCAGCGCTGGCATGTTTTGCCTCCGTTGGAGGGGCATGGGCTTGGAACATTGCAAGCCAGCGGTTACCCATGGCCCTGTCTGGGCAGCTCATTTCTGTAGAAACGATCTTCGCCGCTGCGTTCGGCCTTATCGCCGAAAACCGTCTACCTACCGGTCTTGAGATGCTGGGAGTAATAGCCCTGTTAACAGGTGCCACAATCGCAATAAAGGTCATGACGCCAAGTTACCGCGCAGGTTCGAGTGTACAGGCGTGATTTGCTCTGAAAGCCCATCGGAGAAAGTTCTTTGGTAAGCGTCGTTTGGAGTCACCTACACAAACCCAGCTATAAGCGCGATGGTGTTCATTTTAAAACCGGAGACACCGTGGCGCTTAATGCCGGAGCTTGGAAGATGTGTTGGCTGGACACCGCTGACAGGACGCATACGTCAGTGCGCATTCCACGAACTGGCCGTCGACCGCTAGTGAGCAGGAACCGGGAAAATCGTATACTAAGGTTTTCCGACCTGCCGTAGCGGCCTGAATTTTCCATCTTCCAGTTTGTGGCTCTGCCGCCACACGTAATCGCCTGTCAGGTTGATGTGCTACCAGCCCAACGGCGACAGGTACTGATACAGATCTGTATTCACCGGCTTTCCGGCGTCGGCTGACCTTTGGGCTGCCCGCTCGAGAAACACCGTGTTCCACAGCACAATGGCTGCGGTCAAGTCCAGCAAAGATGGCTAGACACCCGTGTGCACCGGGGCGACATTACAATGTGTGATGCCCGGTGCTTGCGCATTATCACAAAGCGACACGTCCCCCTTTCGCGGAGTATACCTATGTTCAGTCACGTGCACGTCGGAGCTAGGGATCTTGAGTGTTTGGTAGTCTTTTACGACGCCTTGCTGGCGAAACTAGGCCTTATCCAGATGCCTGAAGGGAACGGTGGGGCTGCTCGCGGCGTAGGCTGGCGATACCCCAATAGGCGATGGCCCCAGTTCTACGTCCAGCACCCTATAAATGGTCTTGCAGCCACTTGGGGGAACGGTGTTCAAGTGAGTTTTCTGGCAGCTTCGGAGGCCCAGGTTCGTGAGGTCTGGGCGCTTGCTATTGAGATGGGAGGAACCAATGAGGGTAAGCCGGGCTTTCGAGAATATGCTTCAGATTTCTATGCAGCATATTGTCGGGATCCAGAGGGGAATAAGCTTTGTTTTGCATATGCTCCGGATCCCTAAGCGTAGCTTGAAACTTTGAACAGTCGAGAATCGAGGGCGCAGCATTATCTATCGGGAAGCAAGGCGTGTTCGCCGGACGGATACGGCAGTGGAGCTGCCGTCAAATGCGAGCATCACCTTTTCGGGCTTTTTATAGCTGCTAGCTGTGATCAGGATAGGCCGGTGAATTGTTCGCACCACAGCTTCTATCTGGCTGCCAAGGCTGTGCGCGTTGCGTGAGTTGTCTTCACCCACTCTTCCTATCACCAACAGTCGAATCCTCCTGAAGGTCGCTCAGATTTCTACCAAGTGTCCGTGGCGCTGCTTCAGCTCAGGAAACGCAGCGCCGGAAATGGCCGTTCGCTCCCTGGCCTTTTCCAGCATGTGTTGGCCATGCTCCAAGGCCAGTTTTGCACGCTGCGCATCCAGCGTGGCCAGATCTTCCAGTAGATGTTCACTGCTGCCGAGACCGATATTGCCGCTGAGGTCAGCGGATGCAGGATATTTCTCCTTATCCAGCACATGAAGCAAGGTCAGGGGGAGCGCTGAGACGTTGCGAAGCCCATGCTGCGTAATCACAGACCGCCAATGCGGATTGTGAGTTATCTGCATGCCATTACGTGGGTCATTGTCGTCCTCCTTAGTGGCTCATGAGCTTGTCGATGGCACCGGGTTTGTCATGCATACCGAAGCGGTCAACGATTGTTGCGCTGGCTTCATTGAGACCGAGCACTTCAACCTCAGCGCCCTCACGGCGGAACTTGATCACGACCTTATCCAGCGCTGCGACGGCGGTAATATCCCAGAAATGCGCCTGTGTGAGATCGACGGTGACCTTTTTCAGCGCTTGCTTGAAGTCAAAACCCTCAGTGAACTTGTCTGCAGAGCTGAAGAACACCTGGCCCACAACGTAATAAGTCCGATGCGATTGCGCCTCTTGCAGAGTGCTCTTGATGTCCAGATAGTGTCCGACCTTGTTGGCAAAGAACAGGGACGCCAGCAGCACACCGACCAATACGCCGTAGGCCAGGTTGTGAGTGGCCACGACGACCACGACGGTCGCCACCATGACGAGGTTGGTCGACAGCGGATGCTCTTTCATATTGCGCAAGGAATCCCAGCTAAAGGTACCGATGGACACCATAATCATCACTGCCACGAGTGCCGCCATCGGGATTTTAGAGAGCCATTCGCCAAGAAATACCACCATCAGCAGCAGGAAAACGCCGGCACACAATGTCGAGAGGCGGGTGCGGCCACCAGATTTCACGTTGATGACTGACTGGCCGATCATCGCGCAACCTGCCATCCCGCCGAGCATGCCAGCGGCGATGTTGGCCACACCCTGACCTTTGCACTCGCGGTTTTTGTTGCTGGTGGTATCCGTCAGACCGTCGACGATGGTCGCGGTCATCATCGACTCCAATAGGCCTACAACTGCCAGCGCTGCGGAGTAAGGAAAGATGATGCGCAGGGTTTCAAAGTTCAGCGGCACTTCAGGCCACAGAAAAATCGGCAGTGTGTCCGGCAATTGGCCCATGTCACCCACGGTACGGATGTCCAGCCCGAGGTAAAAGGCAAGTGCAGTCAGTGTCAGGATGCACACTAATGGCGAAGGAATCAGCTTGCCAATCACAGGTACATACGGAAACAGGTAGATTATCCCTAGGCCCGCTGCGGTCATGGCGTAGACGTGCCAGGTCACGTTGGTCAATTCAGGTAACTGCGCCATAAAAATCAGAATCGCTAATGCGTTTACAAAACCCGTGATCACAGAGCGAGAGACGAAGCGCATCAGCGAACCTAGCTTCAGGTAACCCGCGAGGATTTGAAGTACCCCACAGAGCAACGTGGCTGCCAGCAGATACTGAAGTCCGTGCTCTTTAACCAAAGTAACCATGAGCAGTGCCATGGCGCCGGTAGCCGCCGAGATCATGCCGGGACGACCGCCGACGAAGGCAATAACAGCACAGATACAGAAGGAGGCGTAGAGACCAACCTTGGGGTCGACGCCGGCAATGATCGAGAAGGCAATGGCCTCCGGGATCAATGCCAGGGCGACTACGAGACCTGCTAGCACGTCTCCACGGACGTTGGAAAACCACGTTTGTTTGAGCGATTGCAGCATCAGAATATCCAAGGCAAAGCATCGCGCACGCCAAAGGAATGGCGAACGAATCGATACAAGTTCAAATTTTGAGGATTTTTTGCTGTGTGCTTGAGGTGCAAAAACCAGGCGTACAGCAGTGTGCGCCCGCGAGCGAGACTAGCGGAAGCAGGTGTTGCGAGGGGGGCGTAGCGCTAAGGCGGCGTAGGCTGCCAGTAGATCGTTTGGAGTACAGTCATGCTGATGTTCCTGTGCTCAAGGGGTATGCGGAACCGAAGTATACAATGAAGCCGTCGCCGATTGCGACCCGTTGCCAAGCTCTGCATGAGCTACGTCAGATATAGGCTTAGTCAATCGGTATACCTGCGGGCAAGACTTTGCTTTCCATTCATTCCTGTTCGAGCTGGTCTGTGTGCTGAGCGGTGAGTTGGCCAGACGGTTACTGTTAGCTGCCTTCGTGGCCGACCGGAGGCAGTTCTGCTCGCGTTTGATCGTCCAGGCTTATCGTCATGCTGGCGTGAACCTAGTGTCGGATGCGGACTTCTGCCATCCGGGGTGTTCCGGAAGGCGGCCGAGAGAACCCGGAAAAAACGTACGCTAACCTTTTGGTTTCTTCTAACCACAAGATACCGGCGCACTGAGCGCAGCGTAGGATGTCCAGCTGTTCCGCACGTAATAGTGTAGCAATGCACACTCTGCTATCATCCAATTTGCTCCCTGTGCGCGAGGCCATAGAAAAGTTCCAATTTTTTTGGGGCATTCCATCGAACCCGAGAGCACAGCTACTGGCCTTATTCCTGTGAGTGCACACTATGAACACCGTGACTCATCCCGTCAGTTCTAGTAAGTCCGCTCAAGAGGAAGCGCTCAGGATGAACGCTGTTCGCAGGTACGCCATCCTAGACACGCCTCCGGATGGCGCATTTGATCGTGTGACCGCGATAGCAGCTCGTCTTCTTGGAACTCCGATAGCAATCGTGAGCATCGTCGATACAGACCGAATCTGGTTCAAATCTCATCACGGACTCGACGTAAAACAAATTCCCCGCAATTCAGGCCTTTGTTCTTCCGCGATCCTCCAGGCAGAACCTTGGTTAGTAACGGACGCTAGACACGACCCTCGTACGCTCGTTAATCCCCTCGTCGCAGGCGAATTCGGGTTACAGTTTTATTTGGGAGTACCGCTTCATACCCACGACGGTTTCAATCTTGGCACGCTATGTGTTTTGGACACGCAGCCGCGTACGGTCACCCAAGACCAGCTAGACACATTGACGGATCTTGCAAGCGTTGTGATGGATCAACTGGAGCTGCGCCTGTCTGCTATGCGATCCATCGCGGAAAAGGAAGCGGCGCTGAATCATTCCCACTTAATGGCCGAAGAAATCGACCATCGTGTGATGAATAGCCTTCATCTGATTGTGTCGATGTTGAGCATTCAAAGTGCTCAGCTGGGCAGCTCTGAAGCGGCTAAGGAGATTTCCAGAGCGGCAACCAAGATATTTGCTGTAGCCAATGTGCATAAACATATTAATGTCGGCAAGGCAGCCTCTACGCTGGATAGTGCTGACTATCTCGTCCAATTGTGCGCTGGCTTATCTACGATGCTGGGATCTGAAAGCCAGATGGTAATCTCAGTCGACGCCGTCCCACTGGCGTTGGATAGTGAACAACTCAGCCGAATCGGTCTGATTGTTAACGAATTGGTGACCAATGCATTGAAATATGGAGCCTCTAAAATCAACGTTCATTTAACACCATATCAGCACCAATGCTGCTTGACTGTGAGCGACAATGGCAGAGGCCTCCCGACTGACTTTGATGTACATAAAATGTCGGGGCTGGGAATGAAGGTGATCACTGAACTGGTAAAGAACCTAGATGGTTCGCTAAGTCATGAGCCCAACGCAGACCTTGGAGGCACCGCGTTTCAGATAATTTTTTCTCCTGTGTTCAAGACTCGCCTCCCCGCAAGGCTGGTTCCTGATGGTCTTCTGAGATGAGCAGGGAGACCGTAACGTACAAGGACTTTAATGGAAACGGTCTGCAACTTCATCTCGGCGAGCGCTCTGTGTAAGGTTAATCTGAAACCCGTGTCGGGCAATGGATTGTCAGATATCGTATCCCTCGGATGCTCAAAAAGCCCGCCCAGCGTAGGCTTGAATGATTGGCGCTATCCAAGAGCAGCAATTATCCGCCACTGCTCATTACTGTTTTGTAGAGGTAACGACAGAGCTGCTCTTGCTGGGTTCTGTATTGGATTTCAAGACACACCACTGCTTCCATCTGACCCAGCCAAACGTCATCTGAAACGTGTTGCAGGTGATTAACCGTATCCCGCCAAGCAATGCGAGCCAGCTCAACGGCTTCCACCAATTCCACCAGGTACGAATCTGAAGCCAGCGTAGAGACTGTGTGCATTTAAAAAATCGCCACCCATGAGCCCTTCAAGGGCGCTGGCAGCGATCCCGCTTCGTGGTGCTCAACGTAAAATTCCAGCCAGCCAACGTACGTTCGGAGATTTTGTTCATTAAGTTGAGTGCCAAAATTTAAGGAAAATATTCGCTACGAATATGGCTTTCTCACGATAAGCAGCTACCGTAAAGTTGCCAATAAAATCTAACTGTGCTTTGTCCCTGCCTCGCAAGAGTCACGGCTGCTCCATGGAGGGGTAAATGGGCTGCTTGATATGCGCTCAAAAGACTGGTTTGCAACGGTCAATTGGCGATTGGGAGGAGCGTCACTGTGCTACCTGCGGGCATTACCGAATCTCAAGAAACTTTCTCGTTCTTATGGAAATACAGGGTCTGAAATTCAATATCGAGGAAACGAGACTCTGGCTGTCAACTCTGAGGAGAACTGATCCTCTCCCTGGAATCGTCGCGGAGAATGCGATTTGTGTTAAAAATTTATCTATCGGTTCTCGCGTTTATGCCACACGCGCAACAGGTAGACGATAGATCCCGTAATTTCGTAACGCATCTCGTAGTGGCCAATCAGGATTCGGCGCACATCGCTAGGTTCGAACTCATCTAGCCGCTCACCGATGCGTGGATTTGCCAGCAACGTTGTCGGGGCAACTGTTAGTTGCTGTACAGTACGAGCAGCGGCAGGCTGATCCACCACCGTCGCCAGAAATTCATATAGGCGAGCAAGGTCAGAAAGCGCTTTGCTGGTGCAATTCAACTCCATCAATTCGGGATTGCTAATGGCGATTCGGTGTTGGGGCTGTCGGCCCAGGCTTGGACAGCTTAGTGGTCAATCACATGACCAGCGTCTACATCGGCCAACGCTTCGCGTGTCAGGCGACTGCGCCCCCCTTCTTGGTCTATCCAAGCAGCCAGAGTCTGCTTGACGATCCAATTCTTGGAGCGCTCCAGCCGCTCAGCCATTAAATCTACCTTTTCGGCTAACTGCATAGGTACATGAGCGGTGACGGATCGAGTTTTTGCGGTAGTTGCCATGAAGACTGCTACTTCTAACCAATTGGCTGCACAAGGTGCATGCCTTGCCGGCGTTCAATCACAGCAGCTTCCGATGCCGCTTGGCGTAACGTAATGGCACGTTCGCTGGCTTGGCGTGCTTCGGCATAATCGCCATTTTTTCTGAGTTCATTGGCGCGCCATTCCGCCGCTTCGGCAGAAGCAAGCAACGCCAAAGAGTGCGGCACGTTTTGCTCTGATTTTTGATTCAGTTCTTGCGTGCTTCGATGGCGCTCGATCACGTGCGAGGCCTCGCGGGCCGCATTACGCAATTGGGTACGGGCAATATCGTAACTGTCATTGGGTACAGCTTCGAGGGTTTGGAGGCAATTATGCAACGACTCCACTGCCGTCAGCAGCTTATCAATTTTCTGTAACAGCTCAACTGTGTCAGGATGATTTTTCATGAAGCGTCACTTCTCTCGAATTGGTACGGTGGGGTTCGAGTGAGGAATGTCATCAGCAGCCGGTGGAATGACATGTGATTGAGCCTCTCATTCTACGCCAGCGTCCAAAAAAAATGATTCAAAGTAATCATAACTAATAATATTATGTTGACAAGCTGCGGTGTCAGGCTGGGCTATACCCTAACCTGATGTCAGCTCCTGCTGCTCGCAGTCAACAGCGGCTTTCGGTATGGACAGATTAGGCTCTGAAAGCGCTTCGTAGGTGGATATCCATGGTCATGGTGTATTCAGCGGGAAACTAGAGTTGGCGTGGGCTTCACTCATGTCCATGGGTTGACATCTTTCCTTTACATCGATGAGTGTTTTTTACATGCCGATGGTATGTCGGACCAGCAACTTCATCAGTTGGCAATACAGGCGAGGGAACGGGTACTAGCGTGGACCGGGTTGGGTACCGGCGCCGGGATTGGCCCTACGCCAACCCTGGCGAAGCTTGGCTCCTACGGGGCTAAGCGGGTGTTGAAGACCGGCCTGTGCAACCTGATGTCTCCGATCGACCGCGAGCAGTTACTTGCGTTGACGCCCGTCGGCGAGGTTTGGGGGATTGGGCCTTCTTTGAGCGCACGGTTGGCCACCATGGGGGTAACCACCGCCGCTCAGTTTGCCGGGCTCCCACGACACGTTATTGAGCGTGAGTTCCCGGTGACAGTCGTTCGTACACAACTGGAGTTAAATGGCATCTGCGCGGTTGATCTGCAGGGCAACGATGGCCCCCGCGAGATGATCAACGTGAGTAGATCCTTCGGATCGCGGATAGAGACGCTGGATGCTCTGACTGCTGCCTTGGTGGAGTTCGCCTCGACGGCAGCCGGCAGGCTCCGAAAACAAGGGTCTGCTGCCTCAGCTATCCGGGTGTATGCGCGCACCAGCCCTTTTGAAACCAAGTCAGCACCGTACGCCAAGACGGTAACTGTCCCATTTGCACAGCCTGCGTCTGACGCCCGAGTGTTCGCCAAAGCTGTCTCACAGGCTGCGCGCAGTATATTCAAGCCAGGTATTCGGTTTTCCAAGGCGGGAGTTTTGCTGATGGGTTTACAGCCCGCATCAGCAATGAGCCAACACGACCTGTTCGGTTACGACAACACGTCGCAAGATCGGTTGATGTCCACTCTTGACGCGATCAACTTTCGATTTGGTCGTGGAACCGTAAAGCTTGCACGAACAATCGAATTGGCCGGACCGCGGACCAGGCCGGCAAGCCTATGCCCTGCATACTCATGTCGATTGGCAGACTTGAAAGTCGTTTTCTGATCTGCCTACTGCGCAGCTCGATCCGGCCCCACTGCTAGCAGCGCTGCTGCTAGTCCCTGTCCATTTTCTTCGCCTCTGATTCAGCGTTCCTTCCCGCAAGAACTGTGGACCAGCTGTAAATGCTGGCGATCCATCCGCAGCTTCTTATCACTGCCCTCCCACGCGCGCTGAATATCCTGCGAGATCTTGACCTGCGCCGGCATCATCGGAAAAAAGCCATTCTCCAGGCAGTCGAGCGCTGAAGCTTGGCCGGACTTCTTCAGGAAATCGTAGGGGCGCTGCAGGAACTCAGAGAGGGTCACGTCGATCAGGCTGGCAAGTCTTGCCTTGCAGTAGATGTCAGCCCAAAGGTCCAGCTCCACCTTCTCAATGGTGATCAACGTTTCATGGGGAGTGTTGCTCATAGTCAGTCCTGTTTGATTGTTGGATGACCCGACTCTATACCCTCTCGCCAATGTGCAACCTTCACTCAATCGGGGGATTAGCGTTCACCCGGCGCTGCAGCTCCAACAGCGTCTTCCGGGCCTTCATGTTCGACACGAGACTTTCTCGGATGATTGCGAATTTGGGTTCATAGGTGTGAAACAGTTGCTGCAACCAGTAGTCCGCTTTCTTCACAACCGCGTCCTGCCTGTAGCTGTGTCCCTTCCCTTTAGGAATCGCCGTCGTTCTCTGTTTCTTCTTACCCCCAGGCAAGTCGACGAAGCTCACTCGCTTCCAAATGATCGACACAGACTCCTGCTTATTCACCTTCACCTGCACTGTCCGGTAGAGGATTTTCCCCTCTCGTTTTGCGTCCGCAAAGAATGCGTCCCGAAGCTCGATTGCCTGATCCCTCAACATGAAGTGAATAGTGTCGAGCTCGCGAATCATCTCGAGGTACTTGGCGCTCAGCTTGCCACGCACAGAAGGGTGCTCTATCGGATCAATCATTACCCTACCCTTATAATAGGAATACAGAAATCTGGATTTCCCCTAGAAAAGCGAACTGTTTCGATGGGGCTTAAATCCATGGCCCAATTGCCAATATCCGCGAAACTCTACACGAATGACAAATTCCCTTATAGGGGGAATCTAGCCCAACTTTAGGGCCGGAATTTATGTCAGGAATGTAATCCGACAAAATGCCTTATAGGGGAAATCTACCTTCCTAAATTACTTGGCTTGTTATGAGTAAACGTTTTCTGGCTGCATTTCCCCTATAAAGGAATTTATCTAGAAAATAGCTTTATACCGAGGCTGAATCGCTCGGAAGCGCGAAGCACCACTTTTGGGTCCGTTGCAAGGACTGAAAATTGGGTCGAATTGGGGGGTTGCATATTGGAAATCGATGGCAGGATTTGAGCGTGAAGTGCGTTTGTCGCCCGATTGTGCTGCTTCGAAGTTTCGAGCAAAGGGACGGCACCACTGAAGACAGAATCTCCATTCCGCCAGCTGTTTTCGATTGTCGATCGATTGTCGACCGAATGAGAGCAGCTTCGGACCAATAGAAAACCCAAGCGAGAGCTTAAGGAGCAACATGGCCAGTAAAAACAAACCCACCGGCGACTTCGTTGTAGGTCTGGACATCGGCTATTCGAACGTGAAGTCGGCGTACGGATATGCCGATCAGGATCAACCAAGCCTGATGGTTCGACCTGCCCAAGCGGCACCTGTGACAAGCCTCAATGGCAACATTGACCTGAAGGATGGCGAGCACTACGTCTATGTGAACAATGAACAGTGGGTCGGCTTCGTGAACCCTGGCCGCTCGGGAGTTAAACGTGAACTCCACGCCGACTATCCATCGACGGATACCTATCGGGCCCTCTTCAATGCGTCGATCAGCGAAGTGTGCGCAGACGGCCGCTCTGAAATTGACCACCTGATCACCGGCCTGCCCGTGAAGCAAGCTCGTAATGTGGAGCTGGTCGAGCGGTTAACTGCTCAACTGACAGGTACCCACCAGGTTTCCCCCAAGCGAGAGATCACTGTGAAGAGGGTCACGGTGCTCCCTCAACCTGTCGGCACCCTGAACTACATCTACGCAACCCATCCAAACCCAGAAATCCTGATGGAGTCAGTCCTTCTCGTGCTCGACCCTGGGTTCTTCTCGGTTGACTGGGTTGTCTTCCGCCGGGGTGACATTGTCCGCGACTCATCGGACTCCTCCATGGAGGCCATGAGTGCCCTACTGGATGCAATCAACGTAGGAATCGCCAAGGATTTTGGAGGGAATGGGCCTGGCCGCGACAAGATTGAAATCGCGTTGCAGAACGGTCGCAACCACGTCTTTCTGTTTGGTGACGAAGTCGATCTGGGCCCATTCATCGAGCAGGCGTCCAACAGCGTGGCACCCAAAGCCCTCCTGAACATGAAGCAGCAGATGCGCTTCCTGGACGGGGAAGCAGTCGATTTCGTGCTGCTTGGAGGCGGTGGTGGCAACTGCTACAAATCTGCAGCTCAACAGGTTTTCCCGCGCTCCAAGACGTTAACCTCGGACCGTCCAGTAATCTCGAATGCCTTCGGGTATTGGCTGAACCACGGTTAAGGGAATGAACATGGGCAAGTTAGACGACGACGACACTCTGAAAATGCTGGTCAAGCTGACATCGGAGTCAAAGCTTCTCTATAAGGATCTAGAGAGCACGCCCAAAATGCGTAGAGCCAGGCGTCTTCTCTACCTTGCTCAGCTCGGCCTGATGACAGAGAAAACGCTTGAGGGGGAACAATCCACAGGCGTAAGGATGCCAATGCCAATCCCCGTACCTGGCAATGAGGTTAAGGCAGCTAATGCGCAGGATGAGGTACCAAAGGATGCAGAACACAGCGGGGTGATAGTCGGAGATGAGGTTACAGCTGTGTCGCCTCCTCCCCTGTCGATCTATGAGCCCACGATGGACCAATTGACTGGCAACGGGGAGCAGCCTAATCAGCCAACCGCGGTTGGACGAGCCCGCGTCGAGGAGGTGGTATCGGCAGATATAAGTCCGGCCCCTGAAACTAGCCCACCGGCCCAACTGCTGAACCGAAATAGGCCCGCTTTCAAATCGTCACTTGCTTAAAAATACAAAGCCCGCTCATCAGCGGGCTTTTATTTTAAAGTGCACTCAACGACATTCTACAAACGACCTTAGCTATTACCCGTGTATCTGCGTTTTTAGGTAAGCCTGTCTCAGGGTCAATTGGAACAGTGGTGCCCAAGATATTAGGGTTTGTCGACGTTAAGGCGAAACCAGTGATAACTGGTGACACTTGCCGGAGTACTACAGAATCTCTGATTGAAATCAGATAAACACCCTCGTGAAGTGTTTTCTGGGAGATATCTACAAGAATGATGTCATTTCGGGAAACGACAGATTTTAAAGCATCAGTATTCACCAACACTGCCCTGGTGCTTTCCGGCTTTAACCCGTACTCACACAAAAGCCTGAGAGGCATCGGCAGGGTCCGAAGCACTGATTCAACGACTATCGCAGGGGGTTCCTTGGCCAGAATCCCTAACGTGAAAGCCAATTGTTCGGGACTTTGAACCATCAAAGAAACTGAGTCGTCAACTTTCGTGGTGTCGGATCCAGTTGCTAGGTACTCAACGGTGGTTTCAAGTACCCGGGCCAACTGCACAAGACGTTCACGTGTGCACGAGGTTCCCTTGTACAGCATATTCTTGACCGTAGACTCAGATTCTTCCAATAGCTGAGCCAACTTCGTTGCGGAAATTTCTTGAACCTTCATCAGTTCAGTCACGCGTGTGACAAAAGCCTGATGACTGGTCGCTTCAGCGGCGTACTGCATGTAGTGCGATCCTCGGCTCTTCCACCTTGGTTTCTGTTCAATTGCGACCGTTGCGCTACCTTCGGCGAAACCTCACCAGGCAGCTAATAGGCGTTAATTTTGACCTCGTTTATACCGTGTCAATTTACACCCATTCAATGGTGTAAATCAAAACCTTGAAATGTGACCCTTTTAGGGTAGATAAATTAGCTTCCAGTGTAGATTTTAGTAATATCACTTTGACGTCAAAGTAGTGTCAATAACATGGCATTAGGCCACTTTTTGCCCGTTTTGAAAGAAATCTAGTCAAATTTGTGACAATGTCGATACCGTCCGTCCGATTGATACAATAAATCTACACTGTATAAGGGTCATATTATGGTGAACCATCTTGAAACATCCTGAACCATGGGTAGAATGCGCCCCGTATGAAGGGCCATTTATGCACTAGGACAGGGTCATATTTCGATGGATTGCACACTCAAACTCTTACTGACGGCGGCAGTTGCCTTAGCGCTGCAGCCGCTCTCTTCAGCGGCATTCAGCCTTAAAGGGACAGTGTGGGAGCAAGAATCCAATCGAGCCTGCAAGGTCGACCCCAAGCTTCTCTATGCAATCGCCCTGGTCGAGTCGAAAAACTACGAAGGCCCTTCGGTCAAGCCAAACCCTTATGCGCTAAACATCGACAACAAGGCCTATCACCCCACCACCAGGGAGAAGGCAGCCGATCAGCTCAATAAGGCCCTGACAAAAACGAGAACAATCGCAGTAGGTGCCATGCAGGTGAGCATGCGGTGGAACGGCCATCGTGTTTCAAATCCCACGGATCTGCTTGATCTCGATACGAACGTGCGTGTTGGCACACAGATATTTTGCGAGTTCATCAAGGAAGGTAAAGGCGACTTAGCTCTTGCGCTAGGCCGGTACCACACGCCAAACCCAGATATTGAGCAAGTGGCACGTGATTATGGGGTAAATGTTCTGCGCGTTTGGCGCCGACTCATTGTTCTCGAGCAGGAGGGGTGATCATGATGGATTCATTCGCGTTGAACCTTGCACTCCGAGTTGCTCAGGATTGGGCGACAAACAACGATCCAGCCTATGGTCGTTATTTCGACCTAGCTCCTGTAGATCGGCAATGGCTTGTGCAAGCCGCGGAGAGCGATTTGGCCGAACTTGCTTCGCTCCCATCATCAATTCTACTGGTTAACATCGGTACGTTGAGTGAAGAAAACTTCACGGGTTTTCATACCCCTTCCCCTGCCGTCTCAACCATCAGCCAGCTCCTCGGCGCGATTGCAGATGATCTTCGCATCAGGGGTCGTGTAGCGATGATTGACTGGGGCATTACCTGCGCGGACAAGGCTAACTGGCTTGCAACAAGCAAAATGAAAGATCGAGTCCGACTTGCTGCGCAGGGGCGAGTTTCGTTCGCGGCTCGAACCTCCTTTAGCAAAATCATCGTTGGCGCACCTGATAGCACCGTACGCATTGCGAACCTGATGCGTATTCTTTCCGGAGGGCGTCGTGGTGAGTAAGCAACGACAAGCCATACAGTTGCTCAAAGCAGGGCTGAGTCCAATTCTGGTTAACATTCAAACCGGGCTTTCGGCAGCGCAAATCCTGTTACCAGCTGACGTTAAGGCGCAAGTTGTGCGCAGCCTGGTCGCTTCGACCATTCCCTCGCTGAATGACATTTTGAGCGTCCCTAACAAGGCATCTGATGCCGCGGCACTTTTGCTGCTCTACACCGCTCAGTCAGACCGTGCCGAGCTCCAGGTCGACATCGATAAGCTTGTTGCCGCGTATGAGGACTACCTCCGCGAATACCGGCTTGTTCAGCGGATTGGACTTCCCTCCCCTCTTTCACTGGATGAGGCCTGGGTTCTCGCAAGAGAACTTCGCAGCTCAGACCAGATAACACTCCTAAACAAAATAATATCTAGCGTCGTAAAGGGGCATTGAAATGGACGAATCACTTGCCAGTGTCTTGGTTAAAGCGGGTTTCCGATCGGCGATCATCCGGCTGCATACCGGCCTGACCCGGAAACAAGTGACCAGCCTGCGGAAAAAATTGGGGGTCTGTGGGCCCTCCGAATCCGGCCCCCTGCCCAACGCAGAAAGCCTTCTCGTCAAACGTGCGGTTTCTCTGGAAGCTAGCCTATTCATGCTGGCGTATTTAATTACTGCCGAGAAACCACGTGAAGCGGTTGATATCTATGCGGTAATGGCTGCTCACACTCAGTACCTTGATAGCCACTCAGCGTTGCGCGGTGGAAACCTGGACCTTGAGAACATCCTGGAGCTCGATGATGCGTGGCTGATTGCACGTGATTACCGGAGCCAGGAGGTCACCATGCGATCCTGCAGCAATTGTCACATCGAGTTTGTCGCAAGCATCAATCATCGGCGTCATGCATGCCCACTGTGTGAGGGTGTCCAGGTACGTGACCCATTCCATTGTGACGTCGCAGACCGCGCCGTATCGAACCGTAGCGTTGGCGAACTCATTGAGGTTTCGGTAAAGGTCAGTCAGTGGGAGAACTGGGGGTACAAGGCCGAAGAAATCAAAGGCGAGTTCTCACTTTCTGAGGGTGAGTTAACCGCCTGTAGGAAACTGCTTTCCCTGTCAGGTGATGAAATCCAACGTCTATGCTTGAAATTTCAAACCGGCGATCGATTAGTTAAATACCTGATCAAGGCACCTACAATGCGTGGCCACGGCCTGCAGGCGGCTTAACATGCATGCGCCTACGGAAGAACAGGCGGCCTTTCGGAAAGCATCTGTAAGCCTATTGGAGGCTCCTCGAGGAATAATCAAATCAACGGCCGGAGCCGGTTGCGGAAAGACCACAGCATTAAAGGGCGCAGTCCAGGACTGCAATCGAGCCGGCGCAAGCCGGCTTTTAGTTTTAGCGTATTCCAAGCAACTGGTCGCGGAGGTGCAAGGTCTCTTTGGAAATCTCGCCGTTGTCAGAACCTTCAACAGCTTGGCTCTAGAGGCTGTCGGAGCCCGCTCAGAAGGGCGCGCAATTGGACAGCTCTACCCTTCTCACGTCCTGCAAGCATTTGATCTACATAAGAAAAAATTGCCGATAGATGCTCAAGCATTTGCCAAGATCATCATTAGCACAGTCAGTAAATTTTGCTCGAGTGCCGATTCATCACTATCAGATGCACATGTCCCAGCCTGGGTTCGAGACCCTGTAGTAGCCGATCTTGTCGTGCGCTACTCGACAGTACTATTCGACGCTATGCGCGTGACGTCGAGAACCAGGCTCCCCCTCCCGCACGATCTGTATGTCAAAGATTGGCACCTGCAAGGATGTCCTGGCCTTGCACATTTCGACCAATTGTTTCTCGACGAGGCTCAGGACGCATCAGATGTCATGCTCTCCTGCCTGGCGTTCGCTAAGCGTGCCTCCTACGTTGGGGATGCCGGACAACAGATCTTTGCATTTCGCGGCTCCCAGGACGCTATGTTGAAGGTTCCTGGCCGTGAGTTCCCCCTAACCTTGTCCTTTCGGTTTGGCCCTCAAATAGCCGAACTGGCGAACCGCATATTGGAGTGCAAATCGACCCCTCCCCCGATCAAACTCCGGGGGCTCGCAGGGAAATCTTCAAGAGTTGGGGCCATAGCTGCAAGCGATGAGCACACGCGCATCTTTCGCACGAATACAGCTCTGATACGAGATGCAATAACGTTAAGGGACCTTGGGGAGTCATTTTCAATCGTCGGCGATACCGTAGATACTCGCGACAAAACTGAATCTGTTTTTGCGTTGATGAGAAACTCGCCCAGAGATGCAAAACACCCAGCGCTCTCCTCCTTCAAGTCCCACGACGAACTCGCTGAATGGGCTTCAGATCATCCAGAAACAGAAACCGCTCAGATCTATTTTCTCGCAAGAGATTACGAGCTTCGAGAGGATGACCTGGTGCGAGTGTTGGCTGGCCGAGGGCAATCTAGTAAAGGACGAATTACGCTGACAACCTGTCATAAGGCTAAAGGCAGGGAATTTGCGAATGTGATTGTCCGAGAAGACTTCGACCATAGCCTGGCTACCGCTAAGCGCCGGGGGATTGCCCACTTAGACGAAGAGCTGAATCTACTGTATGTCGCCACTACCAGGGCAAAGCAGGCTGTTGAGCTTCAGATCTCAGAAATACGATTTTGACCCCTCCCCTTCCCCGACAAAAGCCCGCACCTGCGGGCTTTTTTATGCCCGCAAGCCTCAGCTCAAAACCGATGACATTAGTCCGCCGAATGTCGACCCATTGTCGACCTTTGGAGTGTCGCCCCCCCTAGACACTCTGGTTCGCGAATATGGAGCGTCGATTGTCGACCGTTTGTCGCTCCATAGTGATGCTATCTAGCTATGAAAAAAGCGCAAATTAGAAACTCCAAGATAAGCTCGAGGACGCGGCATATCCGCCATCACCACACTTGGCCAAGCTGTAGTTTTATACAGTGCGCTCAAGCTACCGATGGCGCCCTGTCCTATTGCACTTCGCCCCCAGCGTACTGCGCATAGCCTGCTGCACGACCTATAGAGTTGTATCCGTGCCCTCCCCTGCCGAAATACGAAGATATCCCGTTATGGGAGCGAGTTGGATGGTGCCGACTATGCCCGATGCCAAGCGCCGCAGCTGTTCGGCCCAACGCGGCTTCGCCACACCGAACGGTTACCAAGTAGTCATAAAGGCTGTTAACTGAACCCGCTTACGAAATCAGGTCAATTGCAATCCAACCATGGGCATAAGCTTGTGGCCTGGGCCGGGGCTGGCGACAAGCCTCAAGCCGCGGTGTGATCAATGCACGGTTACCTAACCGCTATAGAAAGAGCGAGCTGACATCCCAGGTACGGCCATGGACTAGCTCCATTCCCACCGTGGGAATGAGCGAGGGCAGGGCCTCGCGACGAGCACCAAGCCTCTGTACTGATTGCCGCCCGGTTACCTGACCGCTAGAGAAAAAGAGTGCCTACATCGCGGGCACGGCCAAGGACTAGCTCCATTCCCACCGTGGGAATGA
The DNA here is from genome assembly GCF_029959925.1 of Pseudomonas sp. PS02303. Classification (NCBI taxonomy): domain Bacteria; kingdom Pseudomonadati; phylum Pseudomonadota; class Gammaproteobacteria; order Pseudomonadales; family Pseudomonadaceae; genus Pseudomonas; species Pseudomonas sp. PS02303. The sequence goes on along the minus strand of NZ_JASCOM010000001.1, from coordinate 27,443 downwards.
GCAAGGGCAGGGCCTCGCTACGAGTTCCAAGCGTCGGTACTGATTGCCGCCCGGTTACCTGACCGCTAGAGAAAAAGAGTGCCTACATCGCGGGCACGGCCAAGGACTAGCTCCATTCCCACCGTGGGAATGAGCAAGAGCAGGGCCTCGCTACGAGTTTCAAGCGTCGGTACTGATTGTCGCCCGGTTATCTGACCGCAATAGTAAGAGCGAGTTGACATCCCAGGTACGGCAATGGACCTGCTCCATTCCCACAGTGGAAAAGAGCAAGGGCAGGGCCTCACGACGAGCTCCAAGCTTCGGTACCTTATTGCCGCCCGAATATCTGACTGCTATAGAAAGAGCGAGCAGACACCCCAGGTACGGCCATGGACTAGCTCCATTCCCACCAGGGGAATGAGCAAGGGCAGGGCCTCCCAATGAGCTCCAAGCTTCGGTACCTAATTGCCGCTCGAATCTCTGACCGCTATAGAAAGAGCGAGCAGACATCCCAGGTACGGCCAAGGACCTGCTGTATTCCCACCGTGGGAATAAGCGAGGGGCTGGGGCAATCGACGAGCCTTAAGCCTCGATGCTGGTCGATGCCCGGTCACCTGACGCCATAGAAGGTGAGAGCTGACATCTGAGGTACGGCCATGGGTCTTTCCCATTCCCACCGTGGGAATTAGCGAGCAGGGCCTCCCAACGAGTTCCAAGCCTCGGTATTGGTCGCCGCCCTGATATCAGACCGCTATAGAAAGAGCGATCTGACATCCCAGGTACGGCAATGGACCTTCTGCTTTCCCACCTTGGGAATAAGCGTGTGGCCGGGGCTGGCGACGGGCCTTAAGCCTCGATGCTGGTCCCTGCCCGGTAACCTGACGCCATAGAAGGAGCGAGCTGACATCCCAGGTACGGCCATGGGTCTTTCCCATTCCCACCGTGGGAATGAGCAAGGACAGGGCCTCCCAACGAGTTACAAGCCACGGCAGGTCATCAGACCGCCATAGAAGCAGCATGCTGATCTCCTGTACGACCATGGACCTGCTCCATTTTCACCGTAGGAATGATTGAGATGCATGGCCGGCAGCGAGCCTCAGCAAGGAACCTGCTCAGCTCCGGTACCAGGCCGCTATAGAACGTGCGAGCTGATCCCGACATACGACCATTAGCTTGCACCATTCCCACCGTGGGAATGAGCAAGGGCAGGGCCAGGTAGCGAGGTCAGCGTTGATAGTCGCCCGGTTACCTGACCGATATAGAAGGAGCGAGCTTACATCCCACGTACAGCCATTACCCTGGTCCATTCCCACCGTGGGAATGACCGAGGGTAGGGGACGGATTCAGTCCTACCGTGGGGATGCATGATCTTCACCCGGCTATCCAGTGCTACACATCAGGTAATGAAGCGATTATCCAACCAGAAACAAACCGCCCCGAATGACTTTTTGACCATGCTTTCCCAACGTGGAAGTTAAAGATGGTCGGATACCGGTCTTTAAACCGCGGTTGCGAAGCTAAGGTAATAGCAGGAAACAGCTAAATCTTACTGGAGAGGCATCCGCATAAAGCCATTTCATTCATAGGCGAACACAAGAACCACCATGGAGCCCAGGTGAATCAAGGCCTAGTGCCAGACCTCGCCATTCCCACCGTGGGAATGGACCTCAGACCGAACCAGACTTCACACGCAGCGAGGAGGGTGGAACAAAGTCAGACCGATAGAGAAAAGTAGTCTAGGATTAGGAAACTGAAGATGATCCTAAAAACGATACCCACAAAAAAATGCGCATTCCCAGAACACAGACGCCGTAATGTTGCATAATGCCAATCACGATGTATGAACAGGTAGTAAACCTGAGATCTTTCATTAGGAGTAAAAAATGGCAGAACGTGTCGTTAATACAAAGATCATTGCCATTGCCAACCACAAAGGCGGCGTCACCAAAACAACCACCTCGATTAACCTTGCGGATCACCTCGCCCAGCTCAACGAGTCCAATAACGTCGTACTAATCGATATGGACCCGCAAGCCAACGCATCGAAACATATCGGACCAGAGCATCCAGCTAAGGTCACTCATAACCTCGCTGAACTATTACTGAACCCAGCTGCAAGCATCAGTGCGTTTCTCTTTGAAAACACACAAATTGAAGGCGTGAGTCTGATATACGGATCTCTTAGTCTCGAAACTGTTCCTGACATCATGAAACAGGAAGATCCTAGACCAAACGAAGTTTTAAAAGCCCGGATAGCACCGTTAATGGGCGTGGTCGACTACATCATTTTGGATTGCCCTCCAAATCTTGGGCTTCTCACAATGAATGCACTCGCTGCCGCGACGCACTACATTATTCCCGTTGAGTCGGGTGCTGCGTATGGTCTTTACGGGCTCGCCGACCTCCAGGAAAGAATCAATAGAATTAAAAAAATCAATCCTGAATTAAGTTTTCTTGGAGCGCTGTTGGTTAAGCACGATTCGCGGCTCACTTTGTGCCTGGAAAATGAACGGGATGCGATTGCAATGTTCGGAACTGTTTGCCCCGTTAAGATTTCCCAAACAAGCAAAGTGAATCAGTCCATTGCAATAAACAGTAGTTTGCGCATGCTTGATCGCAATAACAAAGTTACGAAACAGTATGGGGAACTAGCTAGCTATGTTGCGGAAAAAACAGGGGGTTCTAGATAATGAGCGCACAAAGCGAATCCACAATTAAGTCCGCCAGTAAAACAGGAAAGGCGACAGACGAAAAAAATCCAAAGTCGCGCCGCCCAGGGATTACCGAGAGGCTTGCAGGCACACTGCAAGAAAACTATTCGATCCATAAACAGATTATTGAAAACACCGGTGTTACTGAGACGGAGTACTGGTCGGCACGCCCCATAGACATCTCAATAATTGACCCAAACCCCTGGCAACCAAGGAAAGACTTCGAAGGCATTGACGAACTGGTCAAACTGATCGATGAACAAGGCTTGTTGGTTCCAATTGAAGTCCGAGCGAAGGGGAACCGTTATGAGCTCGTGTCAGGTGAACGAAGGGTAAGAGCTCATAAGATTTTGGGTAAGACCCGGATATTGGCTCACGTCGTTACTATCACTGATCAAGAAAGTTCGGCCAGGGCACTTGTAGAAAACTTTGGTCGAAAGGACTTGTGTGATTATGAAAAATCACGCGCGATCATCCGACACAAAAGCGAATTCGGAAGTCTAAGTACGACGCACCAGGAATTTGGACTGACGCAATCAACCTACTATCGGATGATGGCATTCGAAAGCCTTCCTGAGGCGGTGAATACACTTCTTGATAAAAAGCCTGCACTTATCACAGCTGCAAGTGCCGAGAAAACCGTAAAGTTTATAAAAGAGAGGGTAGAGTCTGGAACCTCACAAGAGGCCTTGGAAAAAGCCTTAATTTCTATCATTCAGGCAGCACTGAGCAGCGGTACGCCTCTAAAAAATCTTGCACGTTCACTGGAGAAGAAATTTCCCCAGACCACTCAAACGATGGCCGGTATCGAAATTAAGAGCGGAGAGGTTAAGCTCGGGCACGCGAAGAAGAGCAAAAATTTCTATGAGTTGAAACTGGTTCGCTCGCAATTCTCTGACGAGCAGCTCGAAAAACTTGAAGAGTTTCTGAAAAGCCTTAAATCGGCATAGGGGTCCGAGTGTGAACGACACCAAATCGGAACGGCCCAGAAATGGTGATCTCTTCGCCACTCAGGGCGGCGCAGAGGGGGAGGGTGGTACACCTTCAACTAAGCCAGGTCATGGCATTAAAGCAGCAAGGCAGCGGGCCGAAGCAGCAACGAGCGCTGCATTGCAAAAAGATGATCCGAACAGCGAGAACCAGGCGCGTTCTACTACCAGCGAATCTGGTGGTGCCGTACCAGATCCGACCGAACCACAGAAGCCTGAAACGGCCCCAGCCAAGCGTCGAGGCGATGGCCTAAAGGCTGCGCAACAACGGGCCAAGGATGTTCAGGAGAATGCGGAAAAACGATTGGGCAAATGGGCAGATGAACTTCGAGAAGCGCCGAATGAAGCGCTTCGATGCGCACTGTTCACTGCTCGGAATCGAAATGTTCAACGCGACCAGTTGAAGCAGGTTGAAATCTCCAGTTACGGCAACTCCCGTGTGGTCTACACGGGTGAGGAGCTACGTCAGGACGACTTAGACGTCTGGCTGCAAGTACTCCATCTTGCCCGGCTCCAGGAACTCGGCACACCAATTCGCTTTAGCCCAGCGCAAATGAAGAAGGACCTCAAGTGGCCGTACGGGGTGAAACACACAGTCCGGCTCATGACCATTCTGACCAGGCTGAAAGCAACAGGTGTTCAATTTCATTCCGAACGGCTGGGCCGCGGTGTGGTCCTCTCGCTGGTCAGAAAGTTTGAATACAGTGATGACTTTGACGTCGCAGGAAAACGCGTCGATGAAGAGTGGATTGTAGAGCTAGAACCTGAGATCGCGACGTTGTTTGGTGGGGGCTTCTACAGCACCAGGATCGAATGGGAGCAGCGAATGGCATTGCCCGGCAACCTGGCCAAATGGCTGCATGGTTTCTATGCCTCTCACAGTGAGCCATATGCACTGAACGTTGAGACCTTGATTAAGCACGCCGGATCGCGCGTCTCAACACCAGGCAAAGCAAGGCAAATGATTAAAGAGGCCTTGAGCGAGCTCGTTACAGTAGGCTTCTTCAAAGAGGCAAGCTGTGACAGGTCAGGCAAGGTCACTGTCGTAAGAAACAAGGCAAATAACAAAGCCCCCGCATAGCGGGGGCTTTTTTTTACCTGTACGTGGCCTCTGCCCCCCCACGCAGGGCGTATCTAAAAGAGGCAGGAAACGTTTTTGGTCCACCGCAGCCCCCTGATAGCCATTACAGAAAAGGTCGCTACAAGGCCATACCGAGGCAGCGCCGTGAAGCCAAGCGATGCTGAAAAAGCTCTCGAAACTGGGCCATGCGACCAACTCAGGGCAGAGTTTCCCAGGAGAACACGTCTAAAACCCGGCCTCTCGCCGAAGCTGCAGAAACTGACTTAGAGGTAAAAAGAAAAAAAGCAGCACCTGATTAAGAGGTAGAAGTCGAAAAAAAGGGCTGGGCGGAAACTCACTATGGAGTAAAAAACGCTAAACCGCGCCAAATCGCCGCGTAGAACGTCTCTTTGGAAAACGCATGAAATGCTCCGAAAGCCGTTGAAATAGGCACTGATGGCGCTTTGGAAACCCCTCGATCGGGGCAGATCGCCAACTTCGGGCAGAAAGGAGCGCTTAGCATGTTGAACATTTTTACCCCAAAATTAGCTGCAGCCATCGATCGGGTAGCAGTCGATCACGGCCATGGGACTTATTGAAATAAATCCTTATATTTCAATGACTTACGCTATTTGTGGGAAGAGCCCTGAAAAGATACCCCAAAGTCAGGTGAAGTTACTCCATAGTCAGATACGAGAAATAATAGGACAAATCCAATGAATACAGGCACTTACGCCTTTAACTTAAAGCTGAATAAAGGGTAAATAGTCGACTTACCTCATAGTGAGGTAGCTTTACCTCATGGTGAGGTAGCTTTACCTCATAGTCAGGTAAAAAAACCTCATGGTGAGGTAATGATTATTAGGCTAAAAGCCTTGTAAATCATGGGCTTCAGGCACGTTTTTCAGTCCCTTAACCGCTCTTAACAGGTTTCTAACCGCTCTTAACCAGGATCAAGATCTTTTGCTTTGTGATGATAGAAGCGAGCAGCAGTAGCTCGAAGCATTGTGAGGCAAGTGCCAGGGTCAAGACCGACCTGAGAGGAGAGCACGCGCATGGTCAAGCAGCCCAGTTCGAAAACCTTGTCAGGTGTGATGGGCACCAGAACGGACCTACGTGGAGCTTGCATCTTCAAAAGCAGAACCCCCTTGTCGACCTGGTTCTGCAACGTCAACGACTTTGACCGGCTTTTACCATGGTTCGAGGCTTCGAAGGATGGCACCAGGCCCATCACTGCACAGAGAAATAACGTAGTCTCCCTAGGAGTAACCTGAAAGATCAGCTTGTTACCCCAATCAAACTCCGTCCCGGATTTATTCGCACCATCGATGGACAGCACCGTTTCACCCCCTGCATTAGCGCCCAATTCAAACTTGAGGGCGCATGAGGTCGCGTAAACGTTAAATCCTTGGTAGATCACTTCATCCATTGGAACCATCCGAACCTTTTTCAGCCAACAAGCCACCAACTCGATCATTGAGCTCATCAAGCTGAGTTTTATAGACGTTGGCTGCGGCCTCACTCTGGCTAACCCTGGTAGCCGCGGTACCCACCTCAAGCCGCAGCCGGGTTAGTAGCTCAAGATCAACATCGCGATCGCGTTGAAGCTGAAGCAGCTGGCCGTTGACCATGGCTTCGCGCTCCCTTGACGCCTGCGCGTCCCGCCGCGCACCAACCAGAGCAGTTTCTTGTTGACTGGATTTTTCCTGCAGTCCGGCAAGCCGCTCCTGCAACGTCAGAACTTGATCCTCTGTACGCCCTCGCGCCACCTTCTCCGCATCCAACATTTCGTTGAGAGAGGAGAGCTGTTCATTGGCCCCCAGCAACTGCCGGCTCAGATCTTCGAGCGCAGAAGAATCTTTCGCTGCTTGGATCTGCACTCGCTCCAGGGAATCTCGCACCTGAGTGGCTTTGTCCAGCTCTTCAGCCAACTGGGACTCCAGATCCTGATTCGACTGCTCAAGACGATCGATCAGCAAGTCCGCATCAAGCAATGCATTGCCCTGCTGCTCGAGCGAGGCTTTCAAGGAATCGATTTCCTCAAGAGCTTCAGACCGCGCAGCTTCACTTAGGACGACCGCCAATTCCTGCAAGAGTACGTTGACCGACGCCTCATGACGTTTCAGGTAGCTCGCAATCAAGGATTGCGCGCGGCCGGGAATACACATGGGGTCATGAGCACCACGTCCATTGAGCTCGGCGTGTTCGGTCCAGATTCTAAAAAGTCTGTCAGCCCGACCACTACCAATGGCATTTCGCAACGAATAGCCGTTCACCACACGGCCAGCAGTGAGAATCGAATTGCCAGCATTAATGATGTCTTCAGTAGTGATCGGGGATTCACGCACAGCAGGATTCCTTGCAATGAATGTTTTGTTGATTGTAACTAGTAACAAACAAACAAACAAACAAACAAACATTGGATGATTGGCTTACGCGTACCAAGGGCACGGGTAGGCTCATGCGCAAAGCTGCCGGCTCGACCTTCGCAGATGGGACCAACCCAAACGACTCTTTGATCGAGGACGTCCAGGACGCCCGCCAATGGCCAACTGAATGTGGGCGACTCCCACCATTCACCAACGTCGAGGTGTGCATTCCACAGTGTTCGGCCGGGTACAACGGATCTAGCCGATGGTCGAGTCAGCGGTTCACACCCGATAACTGAATGGGAAGGAGGTAGGGAAGAGGAATGCGAACCGCGGCGCCGCCAGATCCGGCTTACCTAGCGAAACCAGCGGTCGCCCGATAGCAGGGCAACGAGATTGAGTCATACCGCGGGGCGACCAGCAGCTGCCCAGGCCGGATTCGCCTCAACGTCACACGAAAACAAAGGGTCGACAATAAGACGACAAACACAGGAGTTTATACCACCCCTGCACATGATTAGCGGCCTGGTACGCGTTCCTCCTGACCCTCCACCTAAAAGCGAAGTCCGCTGTGCACCTCCTGCGAGCCCCGCTGCGACTTTTAATCCATAAAACGAGGCACAGGCGCAACCCATACCCTGATCGGCCCGCGCGGAGCGCGATGGAAGGAAAGAGCAAGGAAAGAGGAAGGGAGATTAAGGTGAAGGAAAGTCGGCGATGAAGTAGTGGGGAGGGATGCGGTAGAAGGGAGGGGCTTGCGAATAGAGGAAGCCATGCAGGGGTGGTATAATGTTGATTCCTGTATAGGGGGTCCTATGTACGAACAAATTCAGTCCGCCTACCAAACACTGACCGCTGCCATCACAGCATTCAACCGGACGTGGCCACCGCTTGTGGTCGACGGCGTGGTGTATGTCCTGCCATTGCTGAACGAGCAGAAAACGCCCGACATCTTGCTGGTGGAGAAGATTACTGGTGCTGAGGCCGTCAAGTTGGCCATTGATGCGATCGGAACTTTTGAACGAGACATAGGGCAGGCGCCGGGCACCGTCATGCGCTTGCCTGGCTATTTCACTGTGGCCACCTCGGTGCTCGAGCAGGTACTGGCGATCAACGCTTGCAAGCAGAGAGTGGTCGACGCTATCGAGCTTGCGCGCGTCGAACAGAATCTGACACCGGAGATGCGGCCGAGAATTATGAGACGGGCCTTGGGAGCGAGCTTCAACACCAATCAGTTGAAGCGGTCCCTCCACGCATTCGATGGAGCTCCAAGGCAAATTACGTTCACGTGGGCCGGTCATTCCCCCGGAAACGAGCGTGTGGCCGTTAGCAAGATTCGGGCTCAGCTCGAGGCCAAAGCAGAAATCCGCGCCGGCGCAGAGGATATTCCGCTGGACCAGACGCCGGAGTACTTCGACCTCAATTCAATTGTCCATCTCTCGGATGCCGACATCCTGATCAAACACAAGAAGGTCGCCCCCCATCCACGTTGCATGCTGTGGTTTTCGGAAAGCAGTCGTTGGGACGCGATGATCAAAGCCAACCTTCCGGTGTTTGTGCTGGCCGGCGACCGGGCGCCGACGATAAAGCCGTTGAAGTCATTTGATCGGCACGCAAGGCGTGCCAAGAGGCTGGACGAAAAAACGCGTACGACGGTGCTGCAGGGGCGTGACATGTACTTGCCGACAGCGAAGAGCCAACCTGTCCAGGTGAAGCAGGATGATCGTGAAAGTGAGGAGGAGGTCGCATCGACCTATCGCCTGGCAGGGCAGACTTACTCAAGCCAGTGACAGGGGTTGCATCTACAGCAGGTGCGGTAGGATGTATTCAGTCGAAAGGAGAATTCGCAATGAAGTTGATCATTGAGTCAGAAGTCAAACGTGCTGAAGCGCTGGTTGAGCGCTACATGGGCCTGCCACCAGAAACGATCGATCTGTTCAGCTTCAACGTGGATGCGTTGCGTAAGGCTCCCGCCGACTTTGGACGCGCTATCACCGCATTGCGCCAGGTAGCCGGCAAAAGCCGCCCTACGCAAGCTGATGCAGCCTACGCCGTAAACGTGGTTGACCTGATTGCTGAACTGGCGCAACGGCCAAAGCTGCCTGCTCCCATCCAGAAACTATGGGCGGTGGAGGAGGGCATTCGTACTGCTGGTGGACTGTGGACGCTCAAGCACCTGGTGACGATCGCACTGGCGTTCGCCGGCGTGCTGGTAGGTAACACGAAAGCCATGACCCTGGGCTATGAGACGTTTGCCTATGTCGCCCTGGCCTTGATCGTAGCCTCGGGAGCATTGCACCTGACACACAGCAGCAACGCCTCCATGAAGGTTCCCGTCTACACGATTGGTGCGCTGGTTGCCTTCTGTGTGCTGAACACCCTGTTCGCACCCAATGTCGGGTTCCTTGTTCTTCTTGTATGCGCATTCGCCTTCATGGCTGGGTCGTTTCTAGGTCTGTTCGATAGCAAAAACGGCCGTACCGATGCAGAGTTGTACCCCGAGGAATACCAACCAGTGGAAGGACTACGCGCAGAAGAGTTCAACTACTACAAGGTGACGACTGGCAACGATATGAGCGAGCCAATTGACAGATTGTCTTGACCAAAAAAAACCGGCATTAAAGCCGGTTTTTTTTCGCGCCAAGGGTACAGTTTACTGCCGCGGAATAAAGGAGTTAGACGCCATGTCAGCGACCAATATTATCTCGCTGATTCAGAGTCAAAATGTCAGCCAGATGCCCACCAGACCCGTTGTCGTGTATCCCTGCCTCAACCAACTGCTTGTACATTCCATCAGATAAGTCCTTATCCATATGATTGGCAGCAGCGTAACTGTCCCAACGTTCCCTTGAGTTATCAGAAAGGCCACCAACTCGTGCTGTTGCAAAGACATCTGCCTGGGCCTCATTCAGACCCAGTTGTTCACCTTCGTGCATGTACTCCTCACGTGTTGCGCGGGTTCCCAAAGCCGCTCCGACGCCATTCGAGGCCGCAGCGAGTATGCCAAACGAGGACTCACCTCGATCGTTGAGTTCTGTCGCTGATCCGCGAATACGATCAGCAGCTCTATCCGCTGCAGGATCCAATGCTTTCTTCGAGTAAACCTCAGAGTCGTTTTGCGCGATCCCATCATTATGCGAATGCCTATTTGCGATATTTTGATGAGCATCCGCAATGGCGGCTGTCTTCTCCGTATTAAACCGAGAGTTAAACGCTCCTGTGTCCACCAAGTGGCCTGCCTGGCTTGCCTCCGCCTCAAGATTACCAACCGCCGGTGAACGCAAATTCGCATTCTTGTCATAGTCGACAGTGGCTCCAGTCAACGCCTCGAAATCATGGTGTTTGGCCAGGGTGTACAAAGCTGCAGCTGTATTCGCACGGTTGGGATCCAGCATTGTTTGACTGAACATCTGCTGGTTCTCCTGAAATTCTTGGCCGTACTTGTTCATTGCGTCGCCGACAACGGCCCGATCCCGGCCTTCGTTGATAACCTTGCCCGTCAACGAATCAAGCTTCATGTCCTCAGAGTATCCATAGGTATTCGCCAGGCCACTAACCTTCTGATAGGCCATCTGATCGTTGATGGTTTTCTGGGCCGATTGCGAAAGGCTATCCTGGTCAGCTTTCGAAAGGCTCGAGCGGTCAGCGCTCTGGAAGTTCTTGGCCAGCGTAGTGCCATCCGTTTTTTGAAGTGCGCTTTTGACAGTCTCTCCAAGGCCGGATGATTTGACCGCAGACAACGTATCGGCATAGGCCTGGGAATCAGACCGCGTCGACTGATCAGTACTTGATGCTGTTGCCCCCGCACTAAGCCCAACGCCACCGCTGACGCCTGCTTTAACACCTGCCGGACCTCCATCAACGCCTGCAGCTGCAGTGGCACCTAGCTTGCCATCGACGCCACTGCTCAGCGCAGTGCTCGCAATAGCCGCGTCTATGTTGCTAGCGCTGTACCCTTGAGATCTGAGCGAATCGTACTTTGCCTGGAAACTCGCGCTTTTATCCAAGCCGAGAGATGTTTGAAGCGAATGCCCAACATCTGCAGCTTCACCGATCGTCTTCGAGTTATCGAGCGACCTGCCCATCGTGCTTGTGAATTGCTTAGAAAAGGCCTGAGAAGAGCCCTCTGAGGTCGCTCTTGAACTTTGAACGGATTCGCTCAGCATGGACCCGACTGAAATGTTGCCACGCTGATTTTCCGATCCGTTGATGCGTACGCCCTTGTCGAAGTCGCTTGTTGCATAGGGCGTAGTCTGCAATCCAGCTGCAGGGCTTAAGACATCGGGGCTGGCAATCTTCTCGTTAATTTGGTCAGAGCCACTCATCCGTCCCGCGATCCCTGAGGCAGCAATCGCTGTACCGGAGACCAGGAACAAACATATCGCGGGGATGGAGGAGGCCATTAACCCGGCGACACCAATAGCCTGCTCAAGAGCAGGCCCCATCTGCTTGAGCATCTCGAACGACACCCCAGTTCCTCCAACATCGAAAGACGACGTCTGGAGAATGGACTCCATAGCACTCGCGGTGGACGAGACCGTGTAGAGGTTCACAATTGCCAATGCCGGCATCCAGAGCATCATCCAGGCCAGCAACATCAGGTATTTACTGATCAGGCCAATACCAAAGCCGCCCATGGTAATGAGGAATGCCATGAGCGGAGTAATGGCATAAATGAGACCTTCAAAGAAGGTCATGAATGGCCGAACATACTTCGTAAACTGCGTTCCTTCGGCTGCCCACTGGGTGTTTTGCTGAGCCATGGCCTGTCCCATCATGACGCCATACGAGCCCTGCAGATCCTCGACTGCTTTCTGACCAGGTGCTTGGAGAAATATTGGATAGAGAACTGAGGCCATTGTGTAAGCCCGGGCGTCGATCGCTGACATATTCAGCGCATACAGCGAATCACCAACGCGAGAGGTCACCGCATCTGGATCGACCGACTTTCCTGGACGCTTGAACCCCGCAGTTGCGATCTCGGACATGACGTTATCAGTTGCTGAGTCCGTCAGGTTAACCAGGGCTGTATGTGCGTCAGAGCAATTGAGCGTTCTACCCCCGGCTGGACCATCGAAAATCTGCGTGTAATAAACGCTACTGCTAAACCGTGCGGCGCCCATTGGGTCGTTTGCCCGGTATAGGTCGGCATAATCTTGGAGATCTGTGCCAAGCATGGGCAGCGTGCATTCACGAAAATAATTAGACCACGAGTTAACCAGGTTTTTATTGGGGCCCAATCCATTGGTGAACGATGGAATGGACATCAAATTACCGGTCACTGAGCGAACTTTCATCAGGGTTTCAATCGGATCAGCAAAACCGTACTTTGTCATCGCAGGCGTCGAGAACGCCTGCTCAAAGAGGTTCGTAAGATTGTATCCAATGTTTGAAATAATCGACCCAACAGCCAAGGGACCGAGCGGGACGTTATCGACTACAGCCACATCACCGTCATAAACATCCTCAATAATCGCCCGCCCCGAGGGACCGTACATGGCCATGTACAACACTAGGCAAATAAGCAGTTTTTGGAATGGGATAGCGGTGTTGTTGAAGACCGCTTGAAAGCCCAGAATGAGGGCTCCGATCGCAAACCCGATTTTGGCCAGAGACTCGATATCACCGGTGCCACAGATCATGGCAACTGAGTTCAAAATTTCCTCGAGATAGACCGCAGAGCCAACAGAATAAATGGTGAACTCCATCAGTTTGGCCTCACAGGATTAGCGCCCATCGTGGCGATAAAGTTGGGTGGCGGCATGATCTGCATGCGAACCTGATAGTCCTTGGCCATATCATTTTCGTTGCCATATTTTGAAAGCAATGACTGGTGCTCGGAGGTGAGGCGATTGCGAGATTCGGCCAGGAAGTCCTTGCTCGTTTCACCAAGCTGGTCAACCATTTTTCCTTTTTTTAGAACTTCAGAGGCCACGTTGATATAGGACTCTGCAAGAGAGTGGGCGCCCTCAAGAGCAAGCATTTTGGAGTGTGCGCTAACAAACCCCTTAGCCATGTACTCGCTGTGTTGGGCAAGCCGCTGAATCATCGCAGAAAACCCTGTTTTTTGAAGCGCCCCAATAATGGCTACTTCCTCAGAGTTAAAAGGACCTGCGTTGTTCGCCCACTTAAATACAATGCCTGGCGAGCTCGCATTACCATTGAATAGCTTCAATATTTTTTCAGCCAGACCATCAAATGAAATCTGCTGAGTCTTAATAGTCATGCAAGCTTCTTCGTCGCCGGAGCAATCGTAAATTGGCACTGTTTCTGTTTTTTTGCCCTCAACGATGTCCTGCAATGTAATAGAAGTAGGTCCGAAGAACTTGGTAGTAGGGACTTTTCCCTTCCCATCATCGGCATTCTCAAGTGCGGTAATGAGTACAGTCCCAGTCAAGGACATAATCATTTCATCAGTTTGACGTGATCCGTACTGGAAGAAGCCCCTAGCGTTATTTTGTGTCATAGCGCACCAGATGACGTTGCCAATGTCCTCACAGGATTTGGCTAATCCGGCGTCACTTTGCTGTTCCTTTGGAGACTTCGAGGTCAGGCTACCAGGCATGATCGAGGCAAAGGCATCACCAATCCCCCCGGAAACGTTGATGTTCGCCGCTCTCATTGTCTCTTTTGAAGTGAAGGAGCTGAAAGCGTCTGTGACCAGTCCCTGGGCAAGTTGGCAAGAATTTGACATCAGGCTATTAATGTCCTGCATAACTTCTTGCAGGTTCTGAATAACGTTGTGGACAGTTGGCCCCATAGCGTTCAATGCCAGTTTAAACGCGTAGCCAGAGGCAACGCCGACAGCGTTAGACGCGACCGATCGCAACGCTTGGACAAATTGTTGGGCGTTAATGAATGAGAATGAACCCGCGAACATGTCTATCCCGCCACAGCCAGCTTGGAAGGAGGGCGGTCGGAAGTTAACGATCGGCGTATTGGATATCTTGTTTCTAACTCGCAATGAGCCGCCGGTAATAACACCCCGGGTTGCGGTTTCATACGCCCCGGGCTCCGTAGTGTTCGACATCGAATCGAACATGGAATCCAGTTGCGACTGAATGTCAGCATATGCTCCCGACGGAGCTATGCCGATAGCCAAAGCCAGAATCATTGATTTACTGTTCAATCGCATTAGGGGTCTCCACGTCAATAGCCTTTCTTGCCAACTTGGCTTTCATGCTTTGCACGAATCGTTCAGGGTCATTGAGAAGCTCCTCATTAATCCCGTCAGAGTCATCAATCGACAGAAGTCCGTTGTCGAAAAACGGCTGTGTGCTCGCAAATGTTTTATGGTCGATAATCCCAGCGTCTCGCGTGGCCATCAGAATTCGATTGAACAGCACGTCGAGCGTAATAGCGCCGTATCCCACGATTGATGTGCCTTGAGGGGGCATGGCCAAAGCGAGGGCAGGGGTCTGAAAGATCTCAAGTTTCTTTGCCTGGCCATTGTCCACTCGATATTCAGGAAATGCGTTGTTATCCAGCGGTCCGCCGTCAAGCGATACTGGAATGATGTTTATGCCAGTGGACGTTGTGAGCGACTGCAGGACATTGGCCTGCTCGGCACACAACATGCAGTTTGATTTGAAGAAAAAGAACACCCCAACGCGGCCAGCCAAGCTGCGCAGCACCTTGTCTTTGTTGGCCGTCACTTCGCGATTCATTGCATTTGCTGCATATGTCGCGACTGGACGCCGGCTATCTTCGTCAAGGAAAGGATCCTTCATGATCGCGCGCGAAGAGGCCTCGGAGAACCGCGACGCTTTGTCCATCATCACGCGTTGAAGGTAGTAGTAGGCCTGAACGTTCGCATCCGTCGGGTTGTCGATGGCTCGGTCGCGGTACTTGGGCAGATTTTTCTTGATCCAGGCGACACTGAACACCTCAGGACCTTTCGGAGCCAGAGGCTCGACTTTTTCCTCCGGAGGCGCCGGCGGAGGAGGAGGGGGTGGTGGCGGGGGAGGAGGAGGCAACTCCTTCTTCGGCTCCTCTTCTTCCTTAGGTGGATCCTTGTACCAGAACCACCCTTCGGCCTTTCCCTTGTAATAGCTGCTGCCGCCGGCGGCGGGTAGGGAAGATTCTTCTGGCCTCTCGTTTGCGTTTACGCCGTGTGCAAGCGCAGCTATCACTGCAGCGCCAAAAAGTATTGTGGGCCTCACGTCAAACCCCCTTATCAAGAAAGCTTGCGACTGACTCCGTACGGTATACCCAGAACCGTCCAGACTTTTTACGGGCAGGGTAAATCGCCTTGACCCAACCCAGGTGCTGATAGTCGGCTGCCCCGATTTTTTTCCGGAAATAGGTCACTGAATAGTTCAGCTCAGCGGCGACCTGAACCACGGACATATGATCGCCGTACATACGCATAAGACGCTGTAGGGTGGACTCGTTATTTTTCTTGCTGCCAGCTGCAGCAGATGACTGTTGGCCACGACCTTGCGAGATCTGAAGCATCTCCACTCCACACATTGAAATCTGATGTTTCAATGCTAGAGAATGAGATCCACGAAAAGCGGCTAATTGGGCCCAATCTTGGGGGCAGTACTACAGCTGGCAAAGCCGAGGCGGGGTTATTTGATTGCTGCTAATTCTACGGCCATTGAAAGGACCTGAGACGTAGAGCTCGCCTGGCCAAAAGCACAACACAATCCATTTTTAACTCAGATCCCAGTACAAACCAAAACCGCGAATTACACGACGATTTCTGTCCAATCCGGGTAGATCAAAAGCAGGCCGGTATCCCAATCCAATTCACTTGTTCAAGTTTTTCCTGCAAGGGGCGCGAAGATAATCTCTATCGCAAATTCTAAAAACCATGCAGCCCTATTTATTAGCTGCCTATCTTGTTTGGCAATGGGTTACAACCGCAGCCAGCCATGGATCGACTCAGACCCTTGCCAGCTAGATGCCGAGCAGCTTTTGCTGCAACACAGCAGACTGCCAGATGACTTCGAGGGGTAATCGCTCGATAAGACCATGAATAACATAAGGAATAATAACCTCGTTTATAGCTGCCGGGCATAGCTGTCATGTAGGGAGTCCATCCATTTGCCTTACGTACGTGATCAACAAGCTCCTGCCTCTTGATTCATAAGAATGCGAATCTGGATAGATTGACTACGCTTAAAGCTCTAATTCAGACAAGGAACATCAAGCATGGACAAGCTCGCCTTAACCCATCGCGTGAATGAAATCGGTTCAGAATTCCCGAAGGTGTTGCTGCGCAGGAAATGCTTCGGCAGATGCGTGTAGGCACTACTACACCGTTGAATTATTGAAGCCGTACCAAGTTCGATTATTTTTTGAATCACCTATTTGCGTACGAGTTGATCGTGCCGCTTGGGATGCTGCTGTGACTTTCCACGCAATAAACGATTGGGTGAAGGCAGTTGATTTCTTGCGTAGTTGCCTTCGATCATACGTTTAAGCGTCACGACTTCAAGTTTGTCATTGACGATTGCAAGACCGACATTGCGACGATCAAAGAACTGCAGTGGCGCAGTGAAAAGCATATGAGCCGTAGGCGAGCACGTGGTTTGGTTTGTCGCTAAGCCCGAGGGTGGCATCCAGTTAGGGCATGAGATACGACAGCCGTCGATCCAATCCGACTCGATGGATGAGCTGACCAAGGGAATGAAAATCCAACGCGCATAGGCGCTGTGAGCAAAACGCTGGAGAGTGGAATCAACGCGCTGCGCCGAAACGATCCGTTCGAGGTTGCCAATGCAGCCTTAATTTCCCAACCTCAAGACGTAGATCAGCTGTCATTAATTGTTTTTGAGTAGCTTCGGTGTTCGTAAAGGTCTGCTAATGCCGGAATGCAGCGGCCGGTGAAACGCGAATCAATTTGATTGGCAATTTTTCGCAATGAATAGAGTACTCGGACGGGAGCGATAGCAGACGCTAAGAAGGCTTTCACGCCTATGTAACTCAGACGGAGAAGCAATCCTAAACCAAAACGCTGTCACACGACTTACCAAAACCATCAACAAATCAACACTAGTAGACGGTGATAAGATGAATATAACTGAAATAATTTCAACGACAGTACCCCCTGAAATCACGGTTGAACCGCACCCCCAATTGACTCCTGGACGCGCCTTTTACTCGCATGTCGCGAACAGCAATGGACAGGATACCCGCTTCATTTACAGTGCCCTTCCCATTTTGACCCTGGTTTGCATGGGCCAGCGCATCGAAGGCGACTCAACGGTTCACATTGATCCCAACCAGAACTACGTCATTTACGCAGATGGTTTACGTATTCGCGGGGAGCTGCGTTTTAAACCCGGAGGCAATGTCAAGATTGTTGCCCGCACCTTGTATGCGGAAGCTGCTGGAGGGGCAGGTGTAGCCGCCATCGATGTCAGCGGCGAAGATGCCTTGCCAAACCCTGTCACACAAGTCCCTCAAACCGGACTGGATGGCCACGAAGGTACGCCCGCGATCCAATACACATACTCGACCACTGAACCTGGCGAAGGCGGGGATGCTGTAGATGGCGGCTGCGGACTTCCCGGAAAGGATGGCACGGATGCAGGGCAGATTGAATTGTTCATCAACCGCATGGAAGCCGGACACCACATTGAGTTGCGCGCGCGTGGCGGCAATGGCGCTGAAGGACAAGTCGGTGGCAACGGGACCAAGGGTGGCGACGGCGGATTGGGCTGCTGGTATCCCGACACGTGGAGAAGCTGGCCTAATCTCTATGAAACCTCCAAACCGGGTAAGCCTGGCGGGGCTGCCGGCTATGGCGGTCGTGGTGGTCGTGGTGGCAATGGCGGCGTGATCAAGGTGCAATGCCTCCAAGATGGCATTAGTGCTGATCAAATTATCAAAAACGTCGCAGCCGGCATCACCCCATTAAATGCCAAGGACGGCATACCAGGAGAGGGTGGCATGCAGCGCGCCGTAGAAGGGTATATGGCGCCAGGCCATGATGTTTGCAACAAAGATGGCAATTGCTACTACGTTCAACCCAGATTCTACCCATTGGTGGGAGATACAGAAGGTCGGTTCCAAGCAAAGAAGGCTGCTTCAGGTGGGGTCCATCCGCGGCCGGCCAATGAACTCGACGGGGTCCGCGTCCCGGGCGTTGCGGGCACATCACCTGAGACCGTAGTCATGGGTTTCAAGGATTTTGCCCGAGTGGTCAATCCGTCCCAGATCATGATGCTGTGCCAGCGCATGAAGGCCATGTATTTGACGGCTACGATCTCCAGTGGAAAAGTTTTCAGCGCAACAGATCCTTCGGTTCCGACTTGGTACGTATTGCTTGACTGGCTCAATAACGTGCTTGCCAGCATCGATGAAAAAGCGTCTGAAATAAAAACATCGCTTGCAGGCAATGCACTGATCCTCGTTAAGAAAGATGTGGCGCGGTTAAAAAACTACGCTGATAGAGGCAAGGACATCTTTGGCAAAGATGCGTATCAGATTGATACAAACATGTTGACGTTTACGACGTCCTCCAGTTTTCTGAAAACGAAGCTGGATGACCTCAATATGCTGCAGAGCAAGCATGACATTTTGTTTGCTGCATTGGAGAAAAATGACTCTATAGATGCCAAGCTCCAGACGGCAATGTTCCAGGCAACAGCACAGCAGGGCGCATTAAAACTGGAGATCCAGCGGCTCATTGCCGAGTTGATAGGGACACTGACTGCTCAACTTATCAATATTACCAAGGAAATCCAAGACGCCCGCGGCAAGATTGAAACAGACATGGCTGGATTTACGGCCGATTTGATGGGTGCGAGTTTTGACGCTGATTCGTTCTTTTCAGCCTTGACCATGATTGCGTTCTCACCACCTGCCATGAAGAAGGATGGAGGACTCAATCCGGTCAGTTTGGGCATGACGGGTATCCAGACGGCGCAGTTGCTATATACCTCCTTCACGCAGATTAAAGGAGATGATGGATCTACGATTGGCAAAGACTATTTGGTCCAAAAAGTCAAAGCCCTGGATGGCGAGTTGTTCCAGAAGGATTTTGTCGCGACTTTTCAAGATGCAAAAGGCGCGCTTCAAGACAACATCGATAGCGTCAAGATTTTAACAACTCTGCGTGAATACCAGGAGTTGGTAAGTAATTACTCGAGCAATATTCACTCAGCCAAGTTGAAGACAGACTTGCACGCCCTAGCCGGGAAAATAATGCAACGGAACAACTTTGTGATGGCATACAACGCACAGGTTGCGACGATCTTTGATTACCAACAGCAAATAGTCGACATTAAAGACAGTGACGGCAAGACATTGGGTGAGCTCGCGGAAAAAGACGATCCGGGACGCGCCATGGCCGTCGCATTTCTGTCAAAGCAATATGACGATGCGCTGAGCCAAGGGATTCGCGAGGTGTACCTTTGCAATAAGGCCTACATGTATTGGTCCCTTGACACACGCTTCAATGTCTTTGAGGCGGTTCTGAATCATTCGACACCATGGGATCAGCCTGATATGACGCTGGCGATCACACCAGACACACTCAACGCCTGCCAGACCCAGCTGCGTTCGCAATTTGAAAACAAATTGCGAACCATGGGCAAGCCGCAACAGACAAATCTTGGCTCCAAGGGAACCGTCTTGCGGATCACCGATGAAGAGAGCCTGCGTTACTTCAAGGAAGACAAGTCGATCAGGGTCACAATTGATAAGGCGTTCCTAAAGGGAGGCGAAAAGGTTCCCTATACCCTGTACGACGAGATCAATGACAACGTCCTCAACGCACGCCTATATGAGCTGCGAGTGTTCCTGAGGGGGGCCGTTGTAGAACCAAGTGAGGTGAATAAGGCCATCAAGCTTGTCATCGAGCACGACCTTTATGACAAGTTCTATATGGACAACAGCGACACGTTCATCTCATTTGCACACGAGAGCGCCCAACACCAGAACTTTGAATACTACCCAGATAAGGAGGCCGCTGACTTTCCGTCATCGACTTACATAAAAACCGCAATAAATTTTGGTGGCAACATCAGCCAGGACTCGCTCCAGGCAGGCGGGCAAGATGCCATTTATGCCGGTGTTGGGCCATACGCCGACTGGACGATCTCATTGCATCCAACTCCCAAAGTGAATCTCGATGGACTGAAATGCATTGAAATTCAGCTCTACCTTGTTACCTACGCTTAAACCCCGCAAAACCTAAGGAAAAATCAATGAACTCTACAACAACAATCAATACTGAAGCAGTCAATTTTGTGAGTGCAATGTCCTGCAAACCTCTACTAGCCGGAATGTTCCGCTTGCGCCTAAAAGAGATGCTGGACAAGAATCAGGACGAGAGTGCTTTGGGATGCTCCGATCAACTTGCTGCGCGGCGGCCGCAAGTCGTAATTTGCACGGCACGCAGCGCTATTTGCTCAAAACGACCTGATGCAGTGTTCATCGAGGGCGTTTTTCGCCCGGTTTTCCATGTTAAGCGCGCAACTCGCCCATACCCATCAGTTGTTTTCGAGCCATCCACAGGTTCGACAGGGCGAACAATGTGGTCAACTGAGCCGTGTTTTTCATCAGCCCACGAAAGCGCACTTTCACGTACCCAAATTGGCATTTGATCACCCGAAACGGATGTTCGACCTTGGCCCGTGTCTGGGCTTTGCAGTACTCAATCTTGCGCTTGGCCTTGTAGAGCACGCTGCGTTTATTCAACTTGGAATAGGTGCTGCGGCGCGCCGCGATTTGCCAGATCACTTCACGATTTTCATGCTCTTCACGCTTCTCAACGCCGGTGTATCCGGCGTCTGCATACACTGCATTTTCTTCGCCATGCAAAAGCTCGGCGACCTGTGTGACATCGGCGACGTTGGCGGCGGTGCCGTGGACGTGATGAACCAAGCCGGACACGACATCAGCGCCAATATGGGCCTTCATTCCGAAGAAATACTGGTTACCTTTTTTGGTCTGATGCATCTCGGGGTCGCGCTTTCCCTCTTCGTTTTTAGTCGAACTGGGAGCATGAATAATGGTGGCATCGACGATAGTGCCCTGACGCAGAGACATGCCTTTGTCCTGCAAATAACCATTGATGACCGCGAGGATTGCAGGTGCAAGCTGATGCTTTTCCAATAAGTGCCGGAAATTCATGATCGTGGTGTCTTCAGGTATCGGGGCGCTCAAGGTCAAACGTGCAAACTGGCGCATGGGCGTGATTTCGTAGAGCGCTTCTTCCATGGTCGGATCGCTCAGGGAAAACCAATTCTGCAACAGATGAATACGCAGCATGGTTTCCAGAGGATAGGGTTTTCTGCCGCCACCGGCCTTGGGGTAGAACGGCTCGATCAGGCCCAGCAGACCCGTCCAGGGCACGACCTGATCCATCTCGGCGAGGAAGCGTTCGCGGCGTGTCTGCTTGCGCTTGCCGGCGTATTCGAAATCGGAAAAGCTCATCTGGCTCATAGGCGGCTCGGATCAGGTGGTCAGGCGTATTTCAGCACATTTGAAAACTTGTTCGGAGATTCCTTTGGAAAATTGGCTCAACACGGAATTTAACTACAAAAATGTGAAACTGAACGATCTAGAGCCTGCAATAGCTTACTTTAGTAACCACCGCATCGAATATTGGCATGGTCATTACACATTGAGCGAGCCCGGCGCACTGTTTGGGTTCTTGAATATCACCGAGGATGACGTTGAAGTTAACGGTGTTAGCATCAAAAACTATATCTACGACAATGGAACGCTCACTTGGGAGGCGCAACCAGATGCCCCCATGTCCGGCACCCTGCGTTTCGTGCAATTGGGGGAAGCTTCTCCAACGATGGTCAAAAAGGGCCACTTTGGTAAAAGCGTGAGCGGTAGCATTGGCTTGCTCGGATCCGAAAAAATGCCTGCACGCACGCTACAGGTCAACGGAAGTACTGCCATTTTTTGGTTTGAACCCAGCAGCCAGTCGCTACCAGAGTCGCACCGTTTTTTACGCGGAATGATGCGTTCAGCAGCCATAACCGCCTCAGCAAATGAGGCCGGAGCAGAATCTGAGCCCAGTTTTTCGCAATGGAATGGTAAATACAACGTGACTGTAGCGGGCGATGCAACGACCCATGCCTTTGAGCTGGAACTGGTCGACTTTAAGGGTATTATCCACTTCGATTCCAATGCTTTCTCAGTAAGTGATTATTCTTCCGAAGACGCTATGAATGCCAATCGCCATAGCGGGCTCACAACGTTGACATGGGATGACAGTACGGGTCCCTCCAAGACTAAGGGTGAAATCATATTCTCCAAGTCGAATTCCAATGTCATGAGCTTTACTGGCACTCTGATACAAGATGCTGGTACCAGCAAGTCTGTTTCCGGTATCTCAGCCAAGTTGAACAATTTGGACCTCTGGAATGGTGTTTATGTGATGGGTCCTTTCCCATCTGGCTCATCGACTTTCCCCAAGTTGTCCCTCAACTTGATTAACGGTATTGGAGACATCTATTACGGCGGCATCAAGTTGACGGAAGAAAACTACGCCGTTTTTGGGGACTATAATACTAATGGCATGCGCAGTCAGAACACCCTCGTGTGGGACGATACGCAGGGGAAAACGAAAACGCATGGACAATTGGAGTTCTCACTCAACGACGAAAAACAAGCCGTTTGCGTTGGCTGGATACGCAATGTCGATGACACCGATGCCAAGAACAACGTCTGTGGAGCCTTGGAAGTAGAGAAAGGAGAGCCACCGAGCCTTACTGATTGGTTTGTGATCGTCGGAACCGTGGTTGGTACTACTATCGCGGCAGCTGCGCTTATTGTTGGCGGGATTGCGCTCCACCCGGTAATTCGTGACATGAAGGCACACTATGCAGCCAAGAAACTAGCCAAATCCAACCCGTCCCCCCAAAACAATCATGCTCTGATTTTGGCTGACGTTGCAGTCCGTAAGTCTTTTGATGATTCGGATTTTGAATTGGATATGATCAATGAGAAATCAGGGCTGGATATTCCGGTTGACCAAAAGCAAATTGACCTGCAAAAAGAATCAGCAAAAGAATTTCTCAATAAGTATGAAGGGGAGTCGTTGAGGATCGCGCGTGATGTTGTACGGGCTGTGGATGCGAAAATCGAAATTGACGGTAATATTAAAGCTATGGAAAAGGAAATCCAAAAACAGGATAATATAATTAAAGACAAAAATAGTAGCGATGCTGAGATAAAGAAGGCCAAAGAGACGCGCGAAAAGTTGAAATCCGATCAAGAAAATAATTATGTAGATCATGATGTGCAAGAGAAAAAATCTGTAGATGCGAACAAAAAATTGAAAGAGCTCGAAAAGCGCAAAAAAAGAGAAACACTGAGAAAAGAAACGCTTTAACGATTAAATTTAGTAGTTGTTTTTCCAAACGGAATATGCGTCTAGGCGCATATTTCTTCAGTACGAATCCCCGAAAAGAGTCGTTGTAGATCAATCGTTCGACATAAGCCTGCCTCGGTCAGAAATGAACAGATAGCGGTGAGCAATTTCATCGATTTGCTGCTCATGAACATTTATGACATAGCCTGTCTTTCACAAGTGGGCGATGTCAGATGTTCATAAGCAGCTTATGAGCCTGAAATTACTGGCTAACCGCTCTAGAAATTAACGCCCCTGTTCATCAATTGATGTTCATAGACCCAGTTTCCCCGACATTCCTAGCCTCGCCGCCCCGACCTCTCACGGTCCCAGTCCAGAGGCTGATGGATGCTAGTTCAAAAAAACATGCTTTGGGACTTGGTTGAAAATCTGGCAGAACTTGGCAGGCTCAGAGTTGAGCAGTGTGGTTTGTCCCGGAACTGTTCGCTCATGGCACCTCCCAACAGCCTCAGTTGTTAGGCTCGAAGGTCTCTAGAGAATCCGGGGCGATTCAGTTCATATTGGCTTAGATGGCGGCCACTATCGGCAGTACGCGATAGTGGCCTGAACAGAAAGGTCTGCGGGGCACCTCTCCACCATACTTTCTTTGCTTGTCCTACAAAATGCGAGAGCCAAACGGCATTACGATCGTGATGCTGCGTAAGCAGGGTGCGCTCTGAGCTCCGCCAATAAATCAGCAAAGGGCTTCAACTCACTCCTCCGTGTGGCTATACGATATCATCAGGCATTCTCAGTTTTGCTGTCGGAGAGGTCGAAGCACCTTCACATCAGGGGCTGCGCTGTGACTTATGATCCTGACCGCGAGTGGCCATCAAGATTTTCAGTAAGGATGCAGGAATGGAAGTAGTTACTCAGTGGTTGGGTAGAATTGGCATCGCGGTGCGCTCAAAGATTCAGCAGATAGTGGGGCGCGCGTCCCTGCGCCAGTCCAGAGCGCTGCTGACACACAAGCTAGCAAGCGATGACGCGCAACCGAACGTTTTCGAGCCATTGACGCCGGTAGTCATGACCGACGAGCAGTCGGCTCGTTATCTGAGCGAGCTTCGCCATGCGTTGCTGAACGATCAGGTGCGAAACATTGCGATCACAGGTGACTACGGTGCTGGCAAAAGTAGCCTGATTCGAACGTTTGTAGAGAAGCATAGAGAGCTCAATTACGCATGGGTGTCTCTGGCCACCTTCGGAAAAGACGGCGTGGTTGATTCTCCATCACCTACAACTGCATCAGTATCAATACCGGCAGCAGTGCCCCCCCTCCAAGGCAATGAAAGTGCGAAGACGGACGTTTCCTCCGGCCAGACAAAGACAACCAGCGATTTAAACTTGCTGGACCGGATCGAGGAAACGATCGTTCAGCAACTGCTTTATACGGTGAAGGCAAAGGACTTGCCCAAAACCCGTCTGAAGAGAATCGTCCAGGCGTCGAAATCATCGATCATTTGGTCAACGGTGTTTCTAAGCGCAGTTGTGCTTGGTGGCGCGCGTTTGTACGCAGAAAATCTAACGACCATTTGGTTATTCGAGCCAAGCTGGTTAGTAGATCTCCTGTTAAGGGTTCCAGACTGGGCGGCCGCTCTCGCAGTGACCGTTGGCATAGTTTCGTTGATTTATCGTGCTACGAGCCTGTTCTCAGCGTTCAATATAGATGGGCTCACCGTAAAGGGCGGAAAACTGGAGGCTACCAACCACGGATCAGTTCTTCACAAAAATATAGATGAAATTATTTACTGCTTTGAACGAAGCAACATTGATGTGGTTTTGATCGAAGACCTCGACCGCTTCGGTATTCAGGACGTTTTCTTCAGGCTCCGGGAAATCAATTTGATCATTAAGAACTCCCCGCAGATCAAAAGGCCCATATTTTTTGTGTACGCCCTGCGTGATGAGTTATTTGTTTCAAATGAAAAGACAAAGTTTTTTGATGTAATCATTCCTGTCATTCCAGTTGTTAACTTTGAGAACTCTCAGCAAAAGTTGATTGAGCTACTTTCAGTTCGCAACATAAAAAATGAGACCCTTTACCATGGATTGAATCCTATTTTGGTGGAAACCGTTTCCTACTACATAGACGATATGAGGTTGTTGAAGAATATTGTCAATGAATTTGATATGTATGCCAGCTTGCTAACGTCTGAGATTAATCTGGATAAAAATAAGCTGTTGTCAATAATATTTATTAGGAATCTTTACCCTAAGGAGTATGCCGCGCTACTGCGGCGCGCCGGAACTATTTACGCATTATTTGAACTTTTCGAGACATGGAAGGTTGGCCGGGTTGCTGAGATAGATGCCGAAATAGATACTGCAAGAGCAGAAGCAAAGCTCCGCAAGGAACTGGTGGCCAAGAATGTAAAGGAGTTGCGGCAAAATCTTTGGTTTGACTTACTAAGTTTGACAGGCGCTGATTATGCCCCTAACTTTGATGTGGAAGACGGTGGCTCCTACACCATGCTACAGTTCCTTGACGATACAGTCTTTGAGAAAATTTCGAAAGGTAACGCTGACATTGCAGTAGGTAGATACGATTATCGTTTCTATAAAACCGGCAAGCGAATAAAGCTTTCGGAGCTCTTAAACTACGGATCTCCCTCTTATCTGAAAAAAGTTAGTTTGCTGTCCAGCAGTTCGGGGTCGCTGGCCGCCGCTATTAGCAAGTTGAGTCAAGAGAAAGAGCAAATTCAGAGGATGCCATTAAAAGGCGCTCTGGCTCACACCAGCTTCAATGAGAGGGTAGTCACACACTTCGCCTCCATGAAAGCAATGAGCTACTTGGTCAGAGCTGGCTTTTTTGGCACCGATTACACAGCGTACATCGGTTATTTTTATGCGGGCGCGTTGGGTATG
This sequence comes from Pseudomonas sp. PS02303, assembly GCF_029959925.1. Taxonomy (NCBI): domain Bacteria; kingdom Pseudomonadati; phylum Pseudomonadota; class Gammaproteobacteria; order Pseudomonadales; family Pseudomonadaceae; genus Pseudomonas; species Pseudomonas sp. PS02303. Next base: position 1,143 of record NZ_JASCOM010000001.1, on the reverse strand, counting down.
GAGGACATGAACCTCATCCTGGATTTGCGTGCGGGCAAGTCACCTACTGTTGATAGCCCACTGGTAAACGCTGAGCTAGTACTTTCAAAGCTATCACACTCCGATTTGGCAGCAGGGAGAGGCTTACTGGCTGCACTCGTCGGATACCTTTGCTGCCCTGATAAACTGAAGGGTATTGGCAAAAAACATTCAGAGCTGGAGTCGATACTTGAGGGCAGCATCGATCATCTTGACCGTGTCGCACAGGTTGTCAATGGGCTTTTGGATAGCGAATCCCTTCCAGGGCTGGTGCGTGCTATCTATCATCACCAAGGGATTCTCTACCAAGCCTTGTTGACCAAGAGTGAGCAGCTCTCTGGCCCGCAAAATCGTCAAAAGCTTCTACGCGGTATTCTGTCTTCACTCAATGCAGATGAAATTGAGGATATCGAAGGCGATCCTGACGCGAGCTTTGTGCCTTTGCTTGAATCGCTTGAAGATGTCACCTTGCTCATTCCTGGGCTTCGCAGCGAGACAGAAGGGTGGAAGTATTTTTCACAACATCCTGTGGAGTTTCATAGCTTGGGTGCAGATCACTCCCCTGACTCCCTCCAAGCCTTGATAGACCTAGGATATATCAAGCTCAATATTCAGATGCTGAGCCTGATCCAGATGACTCTCAATCCGGAGCGTAAGCCCGACTTCCCCATCACTTATCAGTCCCTGAACGAACTGTCCATCACAGGTCTGGATCGACTGATTTTACGCGATCCTTCATCTTTCATTAGGGAGCTCCTTACCCAGCAAGGGATGCTGCCAGAGACATCGTCATCCCTGACCTGGCTTCTTCAGAGTATCTCTAAGAATGAAGGCCTGATGTTCTCATTGCTGGAGAGAACAGAAACAATCTTTGAGTCCCTACAGGCGGTGCCTGAGATTTTATGGGCAAAAATTTTGGGGGGTGACTCCGTTTTGGCGTCCAAGAAATCGGTATTTACGTTTTTCGATTGGGCCTGGTACACCGAAGATGGTGAGTATCCCCCGGTGTCAGGATAGTTGTCGCCTCTCCGATTTTTCCTAAAAAAGCATATCGGGGGCGGAAAGAGACTGGTCGTGCCGTACTATTCACCTGAACGCAGAGCCGCATTACTTAAAATGCTGCTT